>CAJYHU010000487.1 GCA_913774655.1 uncultured Luteibacter sp.
CGCCAGCATCGCGCGGGCGTCGAGACCACCGGCGGTCGGCAGCACGCCCACCGACGACAGGCCGATCGCATTGGCGCCCAGCGGCAACTCGTTGAACGCCGCACCGCTCGCCTGCGCAATGAAGCGGGCGATGGCACGCAGCCACGAGGCCTCGGGGTGCGTCGCGGCGGCGTGGCCGAAGATGACCACGGCACCGTCCGACGACAGGGCCTTGATCGCATCGCGATGGGCGTCGCTGGTCTGCGCACCGCCGATGGCGGCGGCGAGCGCGTCCGGTGCGGTCGCGCCGTTGTCGGTCGCCGCGCGGGCGAGCATCAGCAGCTCGTCCACCAGCGCGTGCGGCGCGGCCACGGCTTCGCCGGCCAGGGGATAGTTGAAGTGGAAGTGCGCGGGGTTGACGGCATAGACCGTCGCACCCTTCTTCACCGCCTGGCGGATGCGGTGGTTGAGCAGCGGCACTTCGTGGCGCAGGTCGGAACCGACCAGCAGCGCGGACGTCACCTTGTCGAACGAGGCGATGGTCGAAGCGAACGGCTTCGCGACCGCGTTGTCGGCGAAGTCGAGCTGACGCAGGCGATGATCGACATGGGCGCTGCCCAGGCCACGGGCGAGGCGGACGATCAGCTCGCCCTCCTCGTTCGAGGTAGCGCCGTGCACCAGCACGCCGAGATCGGCGCCGGCGACGCTCTTGAGCGCCTCGCGGGCCACCGAGAGCGCGTCGTCCCACGTGGTGGCCGACCACTGGCCGTTACGCTTGACCATCGGCGACGTCACGCGGTCGGCGGCGTACAGGCCCTGGTGGCTGTAGCGATCGCGGTCGGACAGCCAGCACTCGTTGATCGTCTCGTTGTCGCGCGGCACGTTGCGCAGCACTTCGCCGCGACGCGTGTGCATCCACAGGTTGGAACCCAGCGCGTCGTGGTAGCCGATGGACGGACGGGCGATCAGTTCCCACGCGCGGGCCTGGAACTGGAACGGCTTGTTGGTCAGCGCACCCACCGGGCAGACGTCGATGATGTTGCCCGACAGTTCGCTCTCGATGGTCTTGCCGATGTAGGTGCCGATCTCGAGCGTTTCGCCACGGCTCATGCCGCCCAGTTCGTAGGTGCCGGCGATCTCGCTGGTGAAGCGGACGCAGCGCGTGCACTGGATGCACCGGGTCATTTCGGTGGCGATCAGCGGCCCGATGTTCTCGTCGGCCACCGTGCGCTTGCGCTCGACGTAGCGGGACACCGAGCGGCCGTAGCCGAGCGAGACGTCCTGCAATTCGCACTCGCCGCCCTGGTCGCAGATCGGGCAGTCGAGCGGGTGGTTGATGAGCAGGAACTCCATCACGTTGCGCTGGGACTTGAGCGCCTTGTCGGAACGCGTGAAGACCTTCATGCCCTCGCCCACCGGCGTGGCGCAGGCCGGGGCCGGCTTGGGCATCTTCTCGATTTCCACCAGGCACATGCGGCAGTTGGCGGCGATCGGGAGCTTGCGGTGGTAGCAGAAGCGCGGGATGGGGATACCGACGGCATCGGCCGCCTGGATGATCATCGACCCCTTGGCGACCTGCACCGGAACGCCGTCGATCTCGATGTTGACGAGATCCGGCGCGGCATGGGCTACGGGCTGCGCACTCATGCAGCGACTCCACTGGTGACCGTGTCAGCCGGGCCGTCGACGATCGAACGGCCGTGCTCCACGTAGTATTCGAATTCGTGCCAGAAGTGGTGCAGGAACCCCTGCACCGGCCAGGCGGCGGCTTCGCCGAAGGCGCAGATGGTGTGGCCTTCGATCTGGCCGGCGACCGCCTTCAGGCGGTGCAGGTCGTCCTGCGTGCCCTTGCCTTCCACGATGCGGGTCAGCACGCGGTACATCCAGCCGGTGCCTTCGCGGCACGGCGTGCACTGCCCGCACGACTCCGCCTTGTAGAAGCGCGAGATGCGATGGCAGGCGCGCACCATGCAGGTCTTTTCGTCCATCACGATGACGGCGCCCGAACCCAGGCCCGATCCCGCTTTCTGCAGCGAGTCGTAGTCCATGGTGCATTCCATCATCTTGTCGGCCGGCAGCACCTTCATCGAGGAGCCGCCCGGGATCACCGCTTTCAGGGCGTGGCCGTTCCGCACGCCACCCGCCATCTCCAGCAGGTCGGCGAACGGCGTGCCGAGCTTGATCTCGAAATTGCCCGGGTTGTTCACGTGGCCGGAGACCGAGAAGATCTTCGGGCCGCCGTTGTTCGGCTTGCCGATGTTGAGGAACCATTCCGCGCCGTTGCGCAGGATGGCCGGCACCGATGCGTAGGTCTCGGTGTTGTTGATGGTGGTCGGACGGCCGTAGAGACCGAAGCCGGCCGGGAACGGCGGCTTGAAGCGCGGCTGGCCCTTCTTGCCCTCGAGCGATTCCATCAACGCGGTTTCTTCGCCGCAGATGTACGCACCCGCGCCGAGCGCGTTATAGATGTCGACGTCGACGCCCGTGCCATCGATGTCCTTGCCCAGCAGGCCGGCGGCATAGGCTTCCTTCAGGGCCTCTTCGATGTGCTCGAACGGCTCGTGATGGAACTCGCCGCGCAGGTAGTTGTAGGCCACCGTGGAACCCGTGCAATAACACGCGATCGCCAGGCCCTCGAGCACGGCGTGCGGGTTGAAGCGCAGGATGTCACGGTCCTTGCAGGTGCCCGGCTCGGATTCGTCGGAGTTGCACAGGATGTACTTCTGGCCCGGCGCGGTACGCGGCATGAACGACCACTTCAGGCCGGTGGGGAACCCGGCGCCGCCGCGGCCGCGCAGCGCGCTCTTCTTGATCTCTTCGATCAGCGCGGCGGGATCGGGCTTCTCGGCGAGAATCTTGCGCCAGGCCTTCCAGCCGTCGACCTTCTCGTAGCTTTCGAGCGACCAGGGCTTTTCGAAATGCAGGGTCGTGTAGACGACCTGGTGTTCCTTGGGAGCGGGTCCGACCGGACCGGTGGTGCTAGCCATTGCCCTTACCTCACTTGAGACCGTCGAGGATCGCGTCGACCTTTTCGGTCGTCAGCTTCTCGTGGTAATGACCGTTGACGACCATCATCGGACCGCCCGCGCACGCGGCCAGGCATTCCTCTTCCTGCTTGAGGTAGACACGGCCGTCGGCGGTGCTTTCACCGGTCTTGATGCCCAGCTTCTTCTCGCAGTGGCGCACGATGCCTTCGGCACCGTTGAGCCAGCACGAGATGTTGGTGCAGATGGCGACGTTGTTTCGACCGACGGGCGTCGTCTCGAACATCGAATAGAACGTGGAGACCTCGTAGGCCCAGATCGGCGGCAGGTCGAGGTACTTCGCGACGGCAGTGATCAGCTCGTCGGTGAGGTAGCCCTGGTTCTGCTCCTGTGCGCCCATCAGGCCCTGGATCAGCGCCGAGCGCTTGCGGTCCGGCGGAAACTTGCTCACCCAGTGATCGATGTGGGCACGGGTGTGATCGTTGAGCACGACGAAAGGATCGACGTCCTTCACCTGCTCGAAATGACCGGTGGCTTTCATGATTCTTTACTCCGTCGACTTAGCGGTCGACTTCGCCGAAGACGAGATCGTAGGTGCCGATCATCGCGACGACGTCGGCGAGCATGTGGCCCCGGACGAACGCGTCCATCGAAGACAGGTGCGCGAAACCCGGCGCGCGCAGGTGCACGCGGAATGGCTTGTTGGCACCGTCGGACACCAGATAGCAGCCGAACTCACCCTTGGGCGCCTCGACCGCGGCGTAGGTTTCGCCGGCCGGCACGCCGTAGCCCTCGGTGAAGAGCTTGAAGTGAGATCGGAAGAGCACACGTCTGAACTCCAGT
>CAJYHU010000488.1 GCA_913774655.1 uncultured Luteibacter sp.
CCGTCGACCAGGGCGCGGCTGGCGTCCGCCTGGCGTTGCGCGGATTCCAGCGCCGACTGCGCGGTCGCCACCGCGTCGCGCGCATGCTGGACCTCCTCCGGGGCCACGGCCTTCTCGGCCAACAGCGGCAGGCGGCGCTTCAGGTCATCCTGGGCGCGCTGGAGGTCGAGCCGCCGGGCCGCCAGCGACGCGTCCGCGCTCGCGGCGCTCTGCGTTTGCTGGCGCACCTGGCGCACGGCCTGGGCGAGGGCTGCGCCGGCCTTGCGCAGCGCCATGTCGGCGTCGGTCGGGTCCAGGCGTACCAGCACCTGGCCGGCGTTGACGCGCTGCGTGTCGTCGGCATACACCGCGATGACGATGCCGGGCACCTGGGCCGATATGCCTACCTGGTTGCCGCCGACATAGGCGTCGTCGGTGGTTTCCCGGGTGGAGAACACGAATAGCCACAGCAGCAGCCAGGCGACGGCGGCGAGGATGACGATGGCCAGCACGACGAGCAGGGCCCGCGTGCGCTTGCGCTTGTCCTTGGGCGCGTTGCCGCTTTCGGGCGCCGGAAGGGTGGTGTCGTGGGAGGAGGCGCTCATGGCGTCGGGGTTCCGTCGGTACGCGAAGAGGAAGAAGGCATGGCTGCATCGGCGCGGTAGCCGCCGCCGAGGGATTTCATGAGCGCGACATCGGCCGAAAGCGCCTGTCCGTGCAGGTCGGTCGCCATGTCGCGCTGCTGCAGCGCGGACGCTTCGGTGGCGAGCGACTCGCGGTCGTCGCGTACGCCTCGGGCGGCCCGTGCGCGGGCGCTGGCGAGGAGGGCGGTGGCGGCGTCCACCTGTTCGGCCTGCTGGATACGCCGGGCGGCGACCTGCTCGGCACCCAGCGCCTGGGTGGCGACGTCGCGTGCGGCCGCGGCCACCGTCGCGCCGTATTGCGCGACCGCGGCATCCAGTTGGGCGCGGCTGACGCCGTGGGCGGCTTCAAGCGCGCCCCCTTCGAAGATCGGCAGGTCGATGGCCGGTGCGAGCGACAGCACGCGGCTGCTCCGCGAAAAAAGCTTGTCCATGTCGATGCTGGAAAGCCCGGCCATGGCCTTCAGGCTCACGTCGGGGAAGAACTGGGCGCGCGCGGCATCCGTGTTGCGCAAGGCGGCTTCGACCTGCCACCGGCTCGCCGCGATGTCGGGGCGCCGCGCCATGAGGTTGCTGCCCACGTCGGTGGGAAGGCCGGGCATGACCTCGGGCAGCGCGCGTGGGGAGAGCGCCGGCAGGGCGGCCGGCGAGATGCCGATGAGCGTGGCGAGCGTGGCGCGCCGGATGTCGGCGGAGCCTTGCAATGCCACGCGCTGCTGGCGTGCGGCGGCGAGTTCGGCACGGGCCTGCTGCGCCGTGTCGGGTACGTCGACGCCTTGCCTGACGCGAAGATCGGCGATGCGTGCCGCGCGCTCGCGGGCGGCGATCAGCTGGTCGGCCAGGGTCACGCGGGCTTCGTCGGTAAGCCAGCCGAAGTAGGTGTCGGCCACCATCGCCTGGATCGACAACGAAGCGGCCGAACGCTCCGCCTCCGCGGCGCGGGCGCTGTCGATGGCGGATTCGAGCGCGAAGCGCTTCTTGCCCCACCAGTCGAAGTCGTAGCTCACCTGCACGCCGAGATCGGCCTGGTTGTACCAGGTGAAGCCCAGGAACCGGGAGGGAATCAAGCCGTGTTCGCTAAGTCGCTGCCGATCGAACTGGCCGCTGGCGCCGATGCGCAGGCCCGCCTGCGCCGCGGCCACGCGGATGTTCTGCTGTGCGGCATCGACGCGCGTTTTGGCCTGGGCGAGATCGGGGGCGTCACGCAGGGCCATCTCGACCAGCGTATCCAGTTGAGGATCGCCATACGCGCGCCACCACGCGGCCGCCGGCCAGCCGGGCCGGGTGGCGGTCTGGAGGCCGGCCAGGGGCGCCTCGTCGCGCAGGACGGGATGCTCGATCTTCGCGGGAACATGGCACGCGGCCAGCGCCACCGCGATGGCGCCGATCAGCACGGCGTGGCGTAACGGGGGACGGTTCATGGGGTGGGTGGCACCGGGTCGATGTGCAGGGCGAGTTTCTTGAGCAGGCGCTCGAACGTCTTGCGTTCGCTGTCACTGAAGCAGGCGAACCTGTCCTTGAGATCGGGAAACATCGGCGGAAGCAGCTTGCGGACGAATCGGCGTCCCTCCGCCGTGATGGTCAGCACCACCTGCCGGCGGTCGTGCGTGGCGTGGCTGCGGCTGATGAGGCCCCGTTTGACGAGCATGGTGGTGATGCGCGTCATGTTGGTGGGCTTCTGTTCGGCGAGCGTGCACAGCTCGCTTGGCGTGGATGTGCCGTCTGCCGACGAATACAGCATCATCAGCGTACGCAGGTCGCTTTCGTTCATGTCGACGGGTTTGAGCTTGTCTTCGATGTCGCGCAGGAGGGCCTCGCCGTTGAGCAAGAGCAGGCGAAGCAGGAGCACCTCGCACGTCGGCAGCCCGGGAATATTGTCGGCGACCCGGCCGACGCCTTCGTAAAGCGCATCGACGCAAGGCTTGAGTCTGGACATTTTGCTGGCCGATATTTCGCTGATGAAGTAATAGGCTAGCGGCTTGTCGGGGCGTAGGCAATACCTGCCGTCGGGCGTCAGCTCAGGCTGAAGAGCGCGGTCGCGTTTCGTGTCGTCGCCGTCGCGATGTCGTCGGAGGATTCGCCGCGCAACGAGGCGATGGTGTCCAAGACATCCCGCATGAAAGCCGGTTCGTTGCGCTCGCCGCGCCGGTGGGCGCAGGGTTGGTCGGGCGAATCGGTTTCGAGCAGGAGGCGATCGATGGGCATCGAGGCGACGACGCGTCGGATGCGCTGGGCGCGCTCGTACGTGATGGGACCGCCCACACCGATGTGGAAGCCAAGGTCGAACAATTGCCGGGCCTGCGCTTCGCTCCCGGAGAAGCTATGCACCACGCCACGCAGTCCGCCAATGCGACGCAGGGTGTGGATGGCCTCCTCGAAGGCGCGGCGCGCGTGCACGATGACGGGCAGGCCGTGGTCTTTTGCGATCATCAGCTGGCGCCGGAAGACCTCCCGCTGGCGTGGGGCGTCCATCCCCTCGACGTAGAAGTCCAGGCCGATTTCACCGACTGCCACGGCGTGTTCTGCTTCCAGCCAGCGGGGCAGTTCCTCCAGGTGGGCGTCGTCGTGGTGGGGTGTCCATAACGGATGCAACCCGTAAGCGGGATAAACCCCTCCACGTGACCTGCGCAGGCGCGACACGGCGTCCCAGTTGGACCGGTCGGTCGCCGGGACGATCCAGCGGCGTACCCCGGCCGCCGCCGCCCGCTTGAACATGTCCTCGCGGTCGCCGTCGAAGCGGTGGTCGTCGAGGTGGGCGTGGCTGTCGATCAGGTCTGGCATGGGCCCGGCGCGTAGATGAATCGTGGTCTGGGAGTCTAAGGCTTCGTTCAGTTTAACGAATGTCAAATGGCGTCGAGGCGATTCGGCCATCCGCGAATGCGCCGTCGGGGCAAGTAAACATTTCCAGGAGAGTAGGGTTATGAGCAGGTTGAAGATTTCCGTCCTGAACGCCGGTTTGGGCGCGGCTCTCGTCTTGAGCCTTTCCGCCTGCAACCGCGATGCGAACGCCGACGTCGCGGCCAACGCCAACGCGCCGACCCAAGCCGCCGAGGCCGCGGGCCCGCGCTATGCGCGCGTGGTGAGCGTGGAGCCGGTCCGGGAGACCACCTCCACGGCGCCGCAGCGCGATTGCCACGACGAAGTCGTGACCCGCCGCGCGCCGGTGCGCGACGAGCACCAGATCGCCGGTACGGCCATCGGCGCCCTCGCCGGCGGCCTGCTGGGTAACCAGATCGGTGGCGGCAAGGGCCGCACCCTCGCCACGGTGGCGGGCGCGGTGGGCGGTGGTTATGCCGGCCACGAGATCCAGGAGCGCCGCCAGGAGACCAACACGGTCACCAGCACCGTGCGCAAATGCGACACCGTGCCGGGCAAGAGCAGCGACCGTATCGTCGCGTATGACGTGCGCTATGAATACAACGGCGTGACGCGTTCGGTACGCATGGACCACGACCCGGGTGATCGCGTCGAAGTACAGGAAGGCGTCTCCGTCGTGTCCGACGCGCGCTGATACCACCCATCCCACGAGGACGCCCCACCATGCGCAGCATCGTCCAGAAAGCCGGCATCGTCGCCGCCACCCTAGCCACGTTGTCGCTCGCCGGCTGTTACGACGAGCCGCGTCGCGTCTACCGCGAAGATCGCGTCGTGTACTCCGGCCCGCCGCGCGGTTGCCAGCAGTGCGGCACCGTGGAGGACGTCGAGCAGGTCTATAGCCAGCGCGGTTCATCGCCCCTGGGCGCGGTTATCGGTGCGGTGGCCGGTGGCCTGCTCGGCAGCACCATCGGCAAGGGCGACGGTCGTTCCGCTGCC
>CAJYHU010000489.1 GCA_913774655.1 uncultured Luteibacter sp.
ACACTTGTAACTACACTCTTTCCCTACACGACGCTCTTCCGATCTGGCGTTACGGCCAGCGCAGCGTCTTTCGCTCCCTCAGACGATCGCCGGCCGTGCCACCCCCGCTTCCCACCCCCATCCCCGCCCTTACGCCCCCCGCCGCCGATCCCTCGGCAAATGACTCACCAGGAACTCCATCTGGTCGGCCAGGATGTTTCGGTTGGACAGGATCAGGTGTTCCACCCAGCTCGGCCGGTAAGGCACGGCCAGGAGCGGCATGTTGGCTTGCTGTGGCGTGCGGTTGCTCTTGCGCAGGTTGCACGACAGGCAGGCGCTGACCACGTTTTCCCACTCGTCGAGGCCGCGCTTGGACAGCGGCACGACGTGGTCGCGGGTGAGATCGTGGCGGGTGAACTGCTGGCCGCAGTAGAGGCACAGGTGGCGGTCACGGGCGAACAGCGCGGTGTTGGTCAACGCCGGGGCCGGATCGATGGCGTGTTCGCGGCAGTGGCCCGTGCTGGCCACGATCGGGTGGAGTTGCAGGGTGCTCTGGGCGCCGCTGGCGCGGCTGATGCCGCCGTGGACGGTGACGCAAGGGTCGCCGAGGGTCCAGGCGACCACGCCGCGCACATAGAGGCATACGGCATCCTGCCAGCTGATCCAGTCGAGGATCCGGCCGCCGGCATCGAGCGACAGCACGCGGGTGGCGTGTAGAGCCGTCACCTTCGGCAGATCGTCTTGGTGCACATCCATCGTCATCGTGTCTCGTCCTTCACATAAGCGAAAGAGCGTTCCAGCAAGCCGAACTCCGTGCGGATCGGGGAGCGATCCGGCCTCCCGGAGGAGGCCTTGCGTCGAGCATAGCCCATAATTGCTACAGAAAAGCGCGGCGAAGGTACGCTTCTTGCGGGGCTGTGGCGGCCTGCGGCCGCTGCTATAGTGGGCGTTCGCAGCGAGCCCGACGGGTTTGGAAGGGGGGCCGGGGTGGCTTCCCAGGTCGGTCGGGTCCAAGAGGGATACACAGTGGCAGAAGTGCTTTTCTACGAGCGTCCGGTTCCCCTGAACCGCACGACGCACCGCGAACTCCGCCTGAAGGCGGTGAACAACATCCATTTCGCCGCCAAGGCGCATTCGGTGCCGCTCACCGGCGTCGAGTTCGCGCCGGCTTCGCGTGACTTCCCGATCCTCTTCGCCGGCGAAACGATGGAAACGGCGGGTCCGATGGCCCTCCTCGGCCTGCGCCAGAACGAAAACCTGCTCGTGGGCGAGAACGGCTTCTGGGAACAGGGGCTCTACATCCCGGCGTTCGTGCGCCGCTATCCGTTCGTGCTCGCCGAGAAGCCGGCCGGCACCGAGGGCGACGATTTCACCGTGTTCCTCGACGAGGCCTACGAGGGCTTCAACGAAACCGAAGGCGAGCGCCTTTTCAACGAGGACGGCACCGACGCACCGGCCCTCACGAACGCCGTGAACTTCCTGGGCGAGTTCCAGGATCACGTCGCCCGCACGCAGTGGTTCATGGGCAAGCTGCGCGAGCACGACCTGCTCGAGCCGCGCACCATCACCCTGCAGAAAGAAGGCAAGGGCATCAATCTCAACGGCCTGTTCGTCATCAACGAAGAGAAGCTGCGCAACCTCGACGAGAAGACGGCGCACGAATTCCTCCGCGAGGGCGCGTTCGGCTGGATCTACGCCCACCTCGTGTCGCTGGCCAACATCGACCGCATGGCGGCGCGCCTCGACGCGCGTGAGCGCACCGAAGACGGCGCCACGCCCAACGCGTAAGCCCGTCGCACGGTGTCCAAAAAAGGCCGCGAGTGATCGCGGCCTTTTTTACGCCTACCTTCGGCCTATTTGACCGGACGGGCCATCCGGACGAGATCGGTGTCGAAGCCGTGCCTGGCGTAGAGTTCGCGGGCCTTCTCGTTGCCGGGGAACACCGCGAGCGTCACGAACTGGCAGCGATGGTCTTTCGCCCAGCCGTAGGCATGGTCGAGCAGGAACGTGCCCACGCCGTTGCCTTCGTATTTCTCGGCCACGGCGATGTCCGAGATATGGCAGTTGTCGCGATGGGTAAAGAAGTCGCGCGTCTTTTGCAGGTGGATGAAGCCCACCGCGTCGCCGTCGTCGTTCTCGGCGATGAAGATGTAACTGTTGGACGGCTGCTCGTCGAGGTGCTTCACCAGGTCGGACTCGATGCCTTTCAGGCAATCGGTACGCGTTCGGCCGTTGGGCAGCGGGAAATGAATGAAGCGGGGCACGAGGCCAAGGATGAAATCGTCGTCGTCGCTCTCGGCGAGGCGGATCAGATACGGGGCGTCGCTCATCGGGTCGGGAACCGTGGGTTGGGTGTCCGGGCTGGTTCCCTTCTACACCCGAAGGGCGGGCGGGAAAAGTCCCGTCCGCCCTTCGCGTGGCATCCCCGGGTCCCGCCGGTTCAGTCGCCGGCGATCTCGGGAAGCGTCGCCACGCCCGCGTCGATGCTGGCCTTGTGCAGGTGGATGCGCGGCAGGATCCGGGCCATGTAGAACGCCGCCGTGTCGCGTTTGGCCTGGCGGGCGGAGGCCGACAGACGGGAGCGGTCCAGCGCGGCGATGCTGCGGGCCCAGAAGTAGGCCAGGGTGACGTAGCCCGAGAAGTAAAGGTAGTCCATCGCGGCGGCGCCGAGTTCCTCGGGGTTGGCCTGCGCGCGGGCGGCGATACCGCGAGTCAGTTCACCCCACGCGGTGGCCGCCGTCGCGACGGGACCGACCAGCGCCTTGAGACTGTCGTCGCCGGCGTGCTCGCGGCAGAACGTGCCGATCTCGTCGAGGAAGCGTTTCAGCCCCGCGCCCTGCAACTGCATCACCTTGCGGCCGAGCAGGTCGAGGGCCTGGATCTGCGTGGTGCCCTCGTAGAGCGTGATGATGCGCGCGTCGCGCACCAGTTGCTCCATGCCGTGCTCGACGATGTAGCCGTGGCCGCCGAAGATCTGCAGGGCCTCTTTCGTGCACTCCTGGGCGCTTTCGGTCAGCAGGCCCTTGGCGATGGGGATGAGGAACGACAGCAGTTCGCCGGCCTGCTGGCGTGTCTGCGCATCGGGATGGCGGGCTTCGATGTCGCTCTGCAACGACGCATACGCGGCGAGCACGCGGCCGCCTTCCACGAAGGCGCGCTGGGTAAGCAGCATGCGACGCACGTCGGGATGCACCACGATCGGATCGGCGGGCTTCTCCGGCATGCGCGGACCCGACAGGGCACGCATCTGCAGGCGATCGAGCGCGTAACGCAGGCTACCCTGCAGGGCGGCTTCGGACAGGCCGAGGCCCTGTACGCCCACGCCAAGGCGCGCGGAGTTCATCATCGTGAACATCGCCATCAGGCCCTTGTGCGGGGCGCCGATGAGCCAGCCTTCGGCCTCATCGAAATTCATCACGCAGGTGGCGGCGCCGCGGATGCCCATCTTGTGTTCGATGGCGCCCGCGGCGGCGCTGTTGCGCTCACCGAGGCTGCCGTCCTTGTTCACCTTGAACTTGGGCACCACGAGCATCGAGATGCCGCGGCTGCCCGCCGGTGCATCCGGCAGGCGGGCGAGCACGAGGTGCACGATGTTCTCGGCGAAGTCGTGTTCGCCGGCGGAGATGAAGATCTTCGTGCCGCTGACCCGGTAGCTGCCATCGCCGTTCGGCTCGGCGCGCGTCTTCAGCAGGCCCAGGTCCGACCCCGCCTGGGGTTCAGTCAGGCACATGGTGCCGGTCCAGCTGCCGTCGACGATGCGCTTGAGGAACACCTCTTTCTGCCAGTCGTCGCCGTGGTGCGCGATCGCGTCGATGGCGCCATGCGAAAGCAAGGGATAGATGCCCCATGCGGTGTTGGCCGAGTCGATCATTTCCTTGGTGAGCGTACCCACGGCGGCGGGGAGACCCTGGCCGCCGGCCTCGATGCTGGCGGTAAGGCCGGCCCAGCCGTCCTCCGCGTAGCGACGGTAGGCTTCCTTGAAGCCCTTGGGCGTGGTGACGGTGCGGGTGGCCTTGTCGAAGTGGCAGCCCTCGGCGTCGCCGGAGGCGTTGACGGGGGCGAGCACTTCTTCGGCGAAGCGCGCGAATTCGTCGATCACGGTGTCGATGAGTTCACGGCTGTGCTCTTCGCCGCCTTCCAGGCCGGTGAGCACGGCTTCGCCGTCGAGCACGTCGAACAACGCGAAGCGCATGTCGTCGAGGGGGGCTTTGTAAGTCGTCATGAGGGCATCCTGGCGAGGGGATCAGCGGTAGGTATCGGGAATGCCGGGCACGGGCGAGAGCCAGTCCTTGCCGTGCACCGGAAACGTGCGGGGCTTGTCTTCTTTCTCGGGCGTGGCGGTGATCCGCCCGTCGATGACGTAGGGCAGCGAACCCGCGCTGCCCTTGGCGGCCAGTTCGGTGAGCGCCCGGGACATCTCGGGCGTGGGAAGGATGTCGATGCGCGTGACGTCGGCGGCGAACGAGGGAATGTCCTGGTCGATGTTCGCGTCGAGCAGCACGCCGCCCAACTGCGCGA
>CAJYHU010000490.1 GCA_913774655.1 uncultured Luteibacter sp.
TTCCTGCGCTCGCTGGGGCGCGGCATCAATCTCGTGCGACTGTTCGTCCTGAACGTGTTTTTCTTCGGACTGCTCGCGGTGTTCCTTATCGCGATCTACGCAGGCAGCCGCACCCATGCCGTCGACGACAAGACCGTGCTCGTGCTGGCGCCCGAGGGCCAACTGGTGGAGCAATACAGCGCCGATCCGCTGTCGCGGGCCATGGGCAAGCTGTCCGGCGATGGCGTGAAACAGGTGCAGGTGCGTGACCTGGTCCGTGCCATCGACGCCGCGGCGACCGACGCGCGGGTGACCCGCATCGTGCTGCGCCCGGACAAACTCGGCGCCGGCGGCTTCGCGGCCCTGCGCGAGGTGGGTGCCGCGCTCGATCGCTTCCGTGCCGCGGGCAAGCCCGTGCTGGTGTGGGCGTCGAGCATGGAGCAGGGGCAGTATTACCTCGCCGCCCATGCCGACAAGATCTACATCGATCCGCAGGGCGGCGTCATGGCCACCGGCCTCGCCAATTATCGCCTGTTCTACAAGGATCTCCTGGACCGCCTCGGCGTACAGGTGCACCTGTTCCGCGTGGGCCAGTTCAAGAGCGCGGCCGAACCGTTCATCCTCGACCATGCCTCGCCGGAGTCGAAGGAAGCGGACGGTTACTGGCTGGGTGGTCTGTGGAACACCTGGATCAACGAGGTCGCCACGCTGCGGCATATCGACCCGGCCGCGCTGCGCGCCGATGTCGACGGCTTCGCCGAGCGCGTTCAGAACGCCAAGGGCAACCTCGCCGATCTGGCGAAGGACGAAAAACTCGTCGACGGCATCGCCACCGAGCAGCAGTTCGTGCGCATGCTGCGCGACGAGGGCGTCCCGGCGGGCAAGAAAGACCAGGGCTTCCGCCAGGTCGATCTCTCTGGCTACCTGGCCGCGACAGGCCTGGCCAACGCCGACGTACTGCAGACCTCGCCGGGCGTCACCGTGGTGGTGGCCGAGGGCGAGATCACTGGCGGCAAGCAACCGCAGGGTTCGATCGGCGGCGAGTCCACCGCCGCTTTGATCCGCGCCGCGCGCCAGGACCACCGCACCCGTGCGCTGGTGCTGCGGGTGAACTCGCCCGGCGGCGAAGTGTATGCGGCCGAGCAGATCCGTCGCGAGGTGGAACTGACCCGCGCGGCCGGCATTCCGGTGGTGGTGTCCATGGGCGACGTGGCCGCGAGCGGCGGCTACTGGATCTCGATGAACGCCAATCGCATCTACGCCGAGCCCAACACGATCACCGGCTCGATCGGCATCTTCGGCATGTTCTACACCGTACCCGATACGCTGGCGAAGATCGGCGTGAAGAGCGACGGCGTGAGCACCGGCGGCCTCGCCGGTGCCTTCGACATTACGCGCCCGCTCGATCCCCGGGTTGGCGTGCTGATCCAGAGCATCATCGACAAGGGCTACCGTGACTTCGTCGGTGGCGTGGCCAAGGCACGCGGCAAGACGTTCCCCGCGATCGATGCGATCGCCCAGGGCCGCGTCTGGACCGGCGAACAGGCCATGCAGCGCGGGCTTGTCGACAAGCTTGGCGGCCTGGACGACGCGATCCGCGATGCCGCACAGGAGGCGCACCTGGGCAAAGACGTAAACGTGCGTTACGCCGAGAAGCCGATGGGTGCGTTCGAGCGTTTCCTCACCAACGTCGGCGACAGCGACGAAGCCCGGGTGGCCATGTCGTTCGGCATTCGCCTGCCGACGTGGGTGGCGCAGCTGCCGCGCATGGCGCCGGAATTCGCGCTGTTCCGCACCGCCCAGGTGGGCAAGCCGAATGTCTACGCGTACTGCTTCTGCTCGCCGCGTTGATCCGGGCATCGTCCCTTGGCGGCAGCGGCGTCGTTCGCGCCGCTGCCGACGGAGGGTTCGCGGGCGTAGCCCGTTTCTGAACGCCTACTGCTCCTGCGCTTCAATCGCCTTGCGCTGATCCTCCGCCTGGCGGTCGACCGTTTTCTGCACGTCCCGGGCCTTCTGCTCCTGGGCTTTCATGCCGTCCCACGGTGTCGTTACGGCGGCCGCCGCCTTCGGCGTGGGCGGCTGCTCGGGTTGCGGCGGCTTGGAGCAGGCCAGGCAGGCCAGGGCGAGAAACGACGGCAGCACGAAGCGTTTCATGGCGGTGATCTCCATGGGGAACCCGCAGTCTCTATCTCCGGGGCCGCTCAGCGCAATCGCGCGCCGTAGAAACCGTCGGCTTCATCCACGCGCGTCGGCCAGCCGAACAGCGCGGAGAGCCGTTCGTCGGCGATGAGCCGGGCTTTCGGCCCCTCATCGAACAGACGCCCGTCCCGAAGCATCACCACGTGCCCGATCTCCGGCACGATCTCTTCTACGTGGTGGGTGACGAGCAGCAGCGTGGTGCCCTCGCGGGCGAGCTGGCGCAGCAGGTCGAGAAAACGTCGGCGCGTGCCCGGGTCCAGCCCCGCGCAGGGTTCGTCCAGGAGCAGCGCGCGCGGCGAGTGCGCGAGCGCCCGTGCAATCAGCACCCGGCGCGCCTCGCCAGTCGACAGCGTGGCGACGTCGCGGTCGGCCAGGTGCCTGGCCTGCACGCGGTCGAGCGCCTGCATCGCACGCTCGCGCATCGCCGCGTCGACCGCGTGATCGAGGCCGAGCGTCAGCGCGGCGAAAAAACCGGAGAGCACCGCGTTCAGTGCCGTTTCGTGCGTGGCCTCGAACTCACGCCGCAGGTCCGACGACACCACGCCGAGCAGTGCCCGCAGATCGGCCACGCTCCAACGCTCGCGACCGAACACGCGCAGCACGGGGGAGCCGTCGTCGTGCACGAGCGGATAGAGGCGCCGTTCAATCAGCTTCACCAGCGTCGACTTGCCGGAGCCGTTCGGTCCGAGGATTGCGGTGTGCTGGCCCTGCGCGATGGCGAGGGAGATGTCGTCGAGCAGCGCCCGGTCGTCGCGGCGTACCGTCGCGCGATCGACGACCAGCAGGGGCGTGCGGATGTCCATCCGTCGAGCTTAACCCGATGTACCATGACGCGGACATCCGGAGCCTTCCATGCATCCACGACTCTCCCACTGGCGGCTCGATGGCCGCACCGCGCTGGTGACCGGCGCAAGCAAGGGCATCGGTTACGCCTGCGCCCGCGAACTGGCCGCGCTCGGTGCCGACGTGCTGCTGATCGCGCGCGACGGCGACGCGCTTGAAGAGGTGTGCGACGAACTGTCCGAGGAATGTCCCGACGTCGAGGTCATGGGCATGGCCGCGGACCTCACCGATGCCGAAGACCGGCTCGCCGTGTTCGACTGGATCGCCGACCTCGACGTCGAGCTGTCGCTGCTGGTGAACAACGTGGGCGGCAACCTCGTGAAGCCCACGCTCGACTACACGTCGGACGACTACCGCGGCATTTTCGAGCTCAACGTGTTTTCCGCCTACGAGATGTGCCGCCTCGCGCAGCCGCATCTCGTGCAGCATGCGAACGCCGCTATCGTCAACGTGGGCTCGGTCTCGGGCATCGTGCACGTACGCACGGGTTCGCCCTATGGGATGACCAAGGCCGCGCTGCACCAGCTCACCCGCAACCTCGCCTGTGAATGGGCCGAGGATGGCATCCGGGTCAACGGCGTCGCACCGTGGTACATCCGCACCCAGCGCAGCGAACCCGCGCTGGCCGATGCCGAATACCTCGACGAGGTGCTCGACCGCACGCCCATGGGGCGCATCGGCGAGCCCGAGGAGGTTGCCGGCGTGGTCGCCTTCCTCTGCCTGCCGGCCTCCGGTTACGTCACCGGCGAGATCGTCGCGGTCGACGGCGGTTTCTTGCGTTACGGCTTCTGAAGTGGACACGGCGGGACGGGGCGGTCAGAATCGCCCGCCCCGTAGGCTATCCCCCACCGGCATGAACATCGGTATCGACTTCGGCACGAGTTATTCCGCCGCCGCGACCTTCGTCGGCGGCACGCTCACGCCGATCCGCTTCGGCGGCGCGGGCCAGTTCCGCAGCGCCGTGTTCTTCCCCGAGGTGGTGCCCGATCCGGCCGACATGCGGCGTCGCCGCGCCGAGTCGGCGGCCGCCACCGTCGAGGGGTTCCGCGACGCGTTGTTCGGCGAGGAGGCCGTGGAGGCCTACCTCGAATACGGCGACGGCAACCTCATCGAATCGCCGAAGTCGATGTTCGGCTACCGGATGGACCCGCAGGTACGCCGGGTGATTGTGCACATCGCTACCTACATCCTCGAACACATCCGGCTTGCCGCCAGCGAGCAGCTGGGCGAGACGGTGCGCACGGCGGTGATTGGACGTCCGGTGCATTTCCGCAGTTCGATGGGCGACAAGGGGTCGGAGCAAGCGGTGGCGATCATCCGCGAAGCCGCCACCGCCGCGGGCTTCACGCAGGTGTCGTTTCTCGAAGAGCCCGCCGCCGCCGCGATGCATTACCACAAGCAGCTGGAGACCCGCCAAACCGCGCTGATCGTCGACATCGGCGGCGGCACCACCGACGTCGCGTTCGCCGAGTTGGGCGGCGACACCCTGCCGCGCATCCTGCGCACGTGGGGCCTGGCCAAGGGCGGCACCGATCTGGACGTCAACCTGAGCATGCAAAGCTTCATGCCGCTCATGGGCAACAACGTCACGCGCGTGCCGGTGCACCATTTCGTCGAGGCGGCGAGCGTGCACAACCTGCCCAAGCAGCGCGAGTTCCGCCGGCAGGATTACCGCTTCATCGACGAGCCCTGGCAGTCGCGCCTGCGCGCCCTGCAGGAGCCCGGCGCCACCACGCGCCTGAACCAGACCGCCGAACGCAGCAAGATCGACCTATCCAGCGGCGACGCGACGCAAGCCGACCTCGGTTTCCTCGAGCGTGGGCTGGGCGCGGCGGTCACGCGGGATGACCTCGACCAGGCGGCCGAGCCCTTCGTAGAGCGGGTGCAGCGCCTGCTCGCCGAGGTGCGCGACGCGTGGCCCGGGGAGCCTGCGAGTATTTTCCTCACCGGTGGCACCTCCCGTTCACCGATCGTGAAGGAGGCCGTGCGGGCGAGCTTTCCCGACATTCCCCTCGTGCACGGGGATCCGTCGCTGGGCGTCGTCTCGGGACTGGCGGTGGCGGCCACCGAGCTGGCGCCACCGTCCACCTGATCCGCCGGGCGCTCAGGGACAGGCGCGCAGCTGGTCGCGCAACTGCGCGTCCTTCGCGTCGAGCGGGGCGCGCTGGCTTTTGAAGGCGTTGCGTATCGCACGCTGGTTCGCCTCGGCCTCGTCGCGCAGCGCCGCACAGGTCTCCACGCCGCTGAGCCGCCGGCAGCGGTCTTGCACCCAGACGTAGTTGCCTTGCGTGGCCGAGGCGTAGTCGGTATGCCGGTTGAGTTCGGGGGCGGACCCGGCGGGCACGTCGGCCGCCAGGGGGCCGGACACGGCGCCCAGCACGCCCAAGGGCGCCAGGTAAGGCGCCGGATCGCCGTTGTCGCTGAGATAGGGTTTGCCGTCGGTGGCGCGCACGCACCCAAACAGCCGGGGCAGCGGCGGCATGGGCCGCGCGGGCGCCGGGTCGGACAGGCGCTCCGGCGCGTCGACAGCCGCCGTCGGCGGCGCCGGTGTGGATGCCGCGGGCGCGGGATCGTCCAGGTGGATCACCTCCTGGCGTTGACCGCGCGCGCAGGGCGACTGCTGGTAAACGGTCTGCCCGTTCGCCAGGCACTTGTAGACCGTCGCGGCCGACACACCGGCGACCCCGTCGGCGACCGCGATGGCGGCGATCAGAACGAGGCGGTATGGTCTTCGCATGCCAGCCCCACCGTCAGCGCGCCTTCGCCGACGTTGACCATGCCGGTGATGCCCATGGGGGTTTCGAGCATCTCCACGCCCGCGTCGGCGCAAGCGCGCACCAGTGCCGCGTAGCCGGGCAGGTCGCGCATCATGTCCAGGTCGCCGCCGTAGCTGAGCGACAACGACGGCACCAGGAGCCCCGCCTGCACCCGACGGGCCGCGTAGTCGAACAGCGACTGGGCGCCCTGCTCGAAGCCGCGCACCTTGCCCACGGGGCCTGTCTCACCGCGATGCGCCCGGAGGATGGGCTTGATGTCCAGCGCCGTGCCGAGCATCGAGGTGAACAGGCTGACGCTGCGATCGCCCTTGCTGCGCGCCCGCGAGCGCAGGTAATTCAGGTCGCGCGGCAGCAGGTAGCCGTAGCTGGCGTCGGCCACGCGCGCCGCGCGCTCGCGCACCTCGGCGGGCGAGCGGCCCTCACGGATCATCCGGGCGGTCTCGGCCACCATCGGGCCGGCCCCCGCGAAGATGTTGCGCGAGTCCACCACACGCATCAGGAACGGCCCGGAGCGCCCGGCCGCCTCGCGGATGGGGCGGTAGTTCTTGAGGATGGCGAAACTGGCCCGGATCACGGTGTCGTGGATCGGGCTACGGGTGGCCATGATGGTGAGGCAAACCACGCAGTCGTATTCCCCGACCATGCGTTCGAGGAACAGCTGCTGGACGTCCTCGGCGGTGGCCGGTTCGGTGTCCGCCGCATGGCTGCGGTCACCCAGCTTGCGCGCGATGAAGCGGGCGATCTCCGCCGGCGCGCGGTCGTCGAGGAAAGACTCCCCGTTGACGTTGACCTTGATCGGCATCACGGTGATGCCGTTGTCTGCGATGAAACCCTGCGGCACGTCGCACGCCGCGTCGATCGCCATGCCGATGCGCATCCGGCACCCTCCCCGTAGACGACACCCGGATGCGCCCTTCGCGCCCGGCCACGTGCCTGGCACGGATGCTACACTCGCACGAATCACTTGGCACCTCGCCGGCGTGGCGTCGCCGGTAACCCCGCCGTCGGCCACCCATCCAGGGCGATACCCGGCCGCCGGCGCCAGCGCGTTCCGGATTCCCATGAAAACCAAGCTCGAGATCGTCTCCAACTGGCTGCCGCGCTACACCGGCACGCCCCTGGAGGCCTTCGGCCAGCACATCCTGCTGACCAACTTCGGCCACTACGTCGAACGCTTCGCCCAGGACCACGGCGTGGAGGTGCGCGGCCGTGACCGGCCCATGCCCAACGCCACCGCCGACGGCATCACGCTGATCAACTTCGGCATGGGCAGCCCCAATGCCGCCACGGTCATGGACCTGCTCAGCGTCATCGAGCCCATGGCGGTGCTGTTCCTGGGCAAGTGCGGCGGCCTCAAGCGCAAGAACGCCATCGGCGACCTGATCCTGCCGATCGCGGCGATCCGCGGCGAGGGCACGTCCAACGACTACCTGCTGCCGGAGGTGCCGGCCCTGCCCGCGTTCCAGTTGCAGCGCGCGGTGTCGACGATGATCCGCGACCTGGGCCACGACTACTGGACGGGCACCGTCTACACCACCAACCGGCGCGTGTGGGAGCACGACGAGGGCTTCAAGGACTACCTGCGCCGCACGCGCAGCATGGCCATCGACATGGAAACCGCCACGATCTTCGCGGCGGGCTTCGCCAACCACATCCCCTGCGGCGCCCTGCTGCTGGTCTCCGACCAGCCGATGATCCCCGAGGGCGTGAAGACCGAAACCAGCGATGCGGCGGTCACGGCCAACTTCGTCGAGCGCCACATCAAGATCGGCGTCGAGGCGCTGAAGCTGGTCCGCCGCCACGGTCGCAGCGTGAAGCACCTGCGCTTTGCCGACGACGCCGACGGCGACGCGTCGATCCTCTGAGCCTGGCGCAAAAAAAGACCGCCCGTGGGAGCGGGCGGTAGTTCCGGGGAAATTTGCGAAGGTGGCGCGCCGTCACGGCGCGCCCCTCGGTCTTGTTGTGATGCGGATCAGAGCGAGAAGTCGTACTCGGCCGACAACTGCACGTAACGCGGCGTCTGGAAGCCGGTCGGGATCTTGTACGTGCTGCCCGACAACGACGCACCGCTGCCGTCTTCGCCCACTTCGTTGATCGTGGTGGTGTGCTGCTTGTTGAAGATGTTGAAGACGTTCGCCGACACCGTCAGGCCCTTCGCCCAGGCGGGCTTGTAGGACGCGTTCAGGTCGATGTTCCAGTAGGTCGGCGTGCGGCCGACCGAGCCGCGCTTCATCACCATGCCGTCGCAGTACAGGTAGGCACCCGAACCGTAGCCGCCGTTGACCTGGCCGTCGATCGGATTCAGGCCGTAGCAGTTCTCCGGACGACCGGTCTGGAACACGCCGTTGGCGCCCACCATCCATTCGTCGGTGATCTGCCACGCGCCGTACACCTTAAGGGTGTGCTTACGATCGTTGGGCAGGTAACCGTTGGTGCCGGCCATGATTTCCGGATAGTCGAACAGCTCGGTGGTGCCGGTGTCGGCCTGGCCGTTGCTCGAGTCCACGCCGCCTTCGGAGTTGCCGCGCAGGTGCGACCAGACGTACGACGCCTTGAGGTACCACACGTTGTCGAAGTTACGTTCGGCCGTGAGCTGCAAGGCCTCGTACGAGCGCTTGTAGCTGGGCTCGCCGATGTCGTTGCCGGACAGGTTGATATTGTAGAGCGTGCCGGTGGCGTCGAGCGGCGTGCGCAGCGTGACCTTGCTGCCCGGGTTGAAGATGTAGCAGCCCGGGATGTTGGAGAACGGCGGCGTCAGGCTCGTCGTGTCCAGGTTGGTGCCGTAGGTGGCATTGGCGTACTTGGCGATCGGGCGGAAGTCGCACGAGTCGTCGATGCCCGTGAGGATCTTGCGGTAGATCGCCTTGGCGCCGAGCGTCCAGTCACCCACCTGCTGCTGGGCGCCGAGGATGAACTCACGCTGCTTGAACGGCTTGAGGTCCTGGGTGGCGACCGACTGCGGGTTCGGTACCACGCCGGCCTCGCCGTTCTGGTACACCGGCTGCGTGCGCGCCGGGAAGGCGGCGGCGTAGCCGGGCGGCAGGGGGCCGAGGCCGATCGGTGCGCCGGTCTGCGGGTCGGTGCCCTGGTAGCTGAAGTACTGCTGCTGGTAGATCGACGCCGAGGCGCCGCGCAACGCGACGTTGCCGTCCAGCGGCAGCGAGTAGTCGCCGGCGCTGCCGTAGATCTTCAGCGTGGAGTCGCCGTGCACGTCCCACGAGAAGCCCAGGCGCGGCTGCCAGCTGTGCACCTGCTTGACGTAGGTCTGGCCGAGGCTGTTGGTGTTCTCGAAGCCGTCGTTGCGCACGCCGATGCGCGCCATGAAGTTGTCGGTGACGTGCCACTCGTCCTGCAGGTAGTACGACTTCTGCGTGATCCCCACCTGGGCACCCGTGGCGAAGATCGTCTGCTGCACGACGTTGTCCGACGGCGCCGTGGTCGGGGCGTAGCCAAGGATGCTCTGCGGGATCGACGAGTAGGTATAGAGCGCACCGCCCTCGTAGGACGTGCCGGTCGAGGTCGCGAAGTGATCCCGTGCCCAGCCCGCCTTCAGGTCGTGATCGCCGAGGTGGTACTCGAAGTCGATGCGGCCGGCGTTGCGCTTGTCTTCGCCGTCGGGCGTATTGAGCGAGCCCGCGAAGCCGCAGTGCGGCAGGGCCGGCGCGCTGCCGCTGGTCACCGGCGTACGGTTGTCGGTGATGCCCGGGCAACCCGGCGAGTTGGCGGCGTCGAAGATGTTGCCGTCGTACGTTTCGACGATGCCATTGGCGGCGGTGGCGAAATTGGTACGGCGGCTCTTGTTCTTGCCGTACTGCGCGGTGATCGTGAAATCGTCGGTGACGTAGCTGGTGTACTTCAGGATGTTGGTCATGCCGCCGGTCTTGTCGTAGACCTGGCCGAGGTAATCGCCCCGCTGCGGCTGGTTGTTCGCATCGTACGAGTAGCCGTAGACGCGCTGCGACTCGGTCTGCGTGTCGCTGAAGCCGGTGTATTCGAGGATGTTGCTGTCGTTGATGTTCCAGTCGAGCTTGACCAGGTAGGTCGGCGCCTTGAACGTGGTGCGGTTGTAATTGCCCGAGCCGTCGGCGGGGCCGTAGTACGAATCATTGGTGCGCGTGCCGCCGACGAGGGCGAACATGAACAGCTTGTCCTTGATCAGCGGGCCGCCGAGCCAGGCGTTCCAGCGCTGGCCGAAGTCGGTCGCGCCGCCGCTGTTGTTGTTGCCGATCAGGAAGTTCTGGTTATGGCGGTCGTTGCGGTACAGCGTGCCGTTGTTGAGGTAGACGTTCGGCTGCTGCGACTGGAGCTGGTACGGGTTCCAGGTGTAGTCGACGCCGCCCTTCCACTCGTTCGTGCCGCGCTTGGTGTTGACCGAGATCACGCCGCCGGTGGAGTTGCCGTAGAGCGCGTCGTAGCCGCCGTCCTGCACTTCCTGCGAGTCGATCGCTTCGAACGGCACCTGCGAATAACGCAGGCCCTGGAAGAAGTTGGTCAGGTTGAAGCCGTTGACGTAGTAGCTGTTCTCGGCCACCGAGGCGCCGCCGAACGAGGCGAGGTTGCCGAACGCGGCGTCGCCTCGGGTTGCACCCGGCGCGAGCAGGGCGACCGCGGTCTGGTTACGCGCGATCGGCAGGGCCTTGATCTGGTCGGAGGTCAGCACGGTAGTCGTCTGCGCCGAGGCCACGTCGATCGGCGGCAGGGCGTTGGCGCGCACCGACACCGTGCCAAGGTCCTGCGCGCTGGCGGCGGACGCGCCGGCCGCGCTGGATGCGAGGTTCAGGTTGAAGCCCTGGCCAGCGACGACCTGCACTTCGCGGGTCTGCGTCTGGCCGTTCGTGCCGGAGGTCACCTTGTAGGTGCCCGGCGGCAGCGACACGATGTTGAAGCGCCCATCGCTGCCCACTGTGGCGGAGCGGCTGACGCCGTTGCCCGTGTTGGTGGCCGTGATGGTGGCACCCGGTTGGGCGGTGCCGAACACGCTGCCTGAGGTGCTCTGCGCCATGACCTGGCCGGACACGACGCCCAGGCCCAAAGCGATGGCGAAAGCAAGGGAACGCCGCGCGGCGCTCCGGTACGAATAACGCGAATCCATGAATCGTCTCCCCGAAAATTGGTGCAAGTCACCGCGCATACCCTGGCGAGGTGCGCGGCAGTGTTCTCGTCTGGCCGTCCCAAGCCCCCTCGCGGCATGGCTGCGCTCCACGCGTGCCGCCGCCCG
Organism: uncultured Luteibacter sp.; assembly: GCA_913774655.1. GTDB lineage: Bacteria > Pseudomonadota > Gammaproteobacteria > Xanthomonadales > Rhodanobacteraceae > Luteibacter > Luteibacter sahnii. Next base: position 11,017 of record CAJYHU010000490.1, read on the forward strand.
TGCCGGTTAACGAAACCGAAACAAGCGTGCTGAAGCTACGCGCGGTGGTGGGAGCGACTCAATGCCAGAAGCATGAACGAAAGACATTGCGGGGATTGCGCAGTATCCGTTCGCAAGGGTGGCCGCCCTTTTTTTGCGGCGTTACGTAAGCCCGTGCGTGAAGCCCCGACGAAAAGCCAAGGAATTGCCCCGTGGCTTAACCCGATGATGAAACAAGTTTCATCATCGAAATTAGTTATTGCCGTGGGTGTTCGACGAAAAGCCGGTGTTCTTGCGGTGTTCCCGACAAAAAGTTCGTCACGGACGTCCGGGGACCCTCCCGGCGACCTTATGGCGCGGAGGGTGGTTCGATCCCGCGAGCCGTGGCGCTGTGGCGATCTAGTAGGGCCAGAGCGCGTTGCACCTGGGCGTTTCGTGGGGAGACCTTGGTGTCCACCCTCGAGGCGAAGTTCCGCACAAGGGAGCGGTCGTCCTTGTCGAACGCGGGGGACTGTCCGGGCAGCGAGAGTGGACACCGAAGGCTCCGACCTCACCGTCCGAGCCGGCCAGTTCGCGGGCGCAGGCGTAA
>CAJYHU010000491.1 GCA_913774655.1 uncultured Luteibacter sp.
CAGCAACCTGCTCATCAAGGGCGACATCGACGGCACGGTGATCGCTATCGCCAATCGGGGCGTGGAGACGTTCCAACGTGACGACCGGGTGCTGATCCGCGTCGCCGCGGGCGAGCACTGGGACGACTTCGTGCGTTGGTCGCTCGGCCAGGGTTACGCGGGCCTGGAGAACCTCATCCTGATTCCCGGCACGGTGGGCGCTTCGCCCATCCAGAACATCGGTGCCTATGGCGTCGACGTGGCGGAGTTCATCGACACCGTCGAAGCGTGGGACACCCATGCGAATGCGTTCGTCGTGCTCGACAAGGCCGCGTGCGCCTTCTCGTATCGCGATTCGACGTTCAAGCAGCAGCCCGGTCGCTGGATCGTCGTGGCCGTGACCTTCGCGCTGCCGCGCGAACGGCCGCTGTCGCTCGACTACGCTGGCATCGGCGACGAACTGGCCCGCATGGGCGTCGTTCGCGCTACGCCCTACCACGTGGCCGAAGCCGTCGTGCGCCTGCGCTCGCGCAAGCTGCCCGATCCCGCCGTCATCGGCAACGCGGGAAGCTTCTTCAAGAATCCTATCGTGCCGGCGGCGCAGGCCGAGTCCCTCGCCCTGGCCCATCCGGGTTTACCCGTGTGGCCGCATGATGGCGGCACCGCGAAGATTTCCGCGGCGTGGCTCATCGAGCAGGCCGGGTTCAAGGGCGAACGCGAGGGCGATGCCGGCATGTCCAACCGACACGCGCTGGTCTTGGTCAACCATGGCAAGGCGACCGGCCCCGAATTGTGGGCGTTCGCGCAGAAGGTGATGACCGGCGTGAAGGCGCGTTTCGGCGTGCCGCTGGAACCCGAGCCGCTCGTCATCTGAAGCCGCGCATCGGGTAAGCGATCAAGGAAAGCCCGCCATCGCGTGGGCCGAAGCGTGAAGACGTGGTGCGCTTGCGACCTTGTAGCGCCAGAGCGCGTTGCACCTGGGCGATTGAGGTCGGCCCAAGGCTGTGGTCTCACCGTCCGGGCCGGCGGCAAGGCCTGCATCCATGCAACACCCCCTCACTTCCACCAGGAAACTTGCAAAAAAACCTGCCCTGGCATCAGGCATCACCGGCAGCGCTTCCGATTCCGCACCGCCTTGCCGCTGGCAGGAAGGCGGCGGTGCGCTTATCGTCGTGCTGGCAGGCCGGCGCACGGATCACCTGGCGACACGCGACACGGAGGTTGCGACATGGAAGCGATGTATCCCACCGCACGGGTCTACGGGGCTTACGGCCAGCGGCGCGTGCCCCCAGGAGATGCGCAGGCGGCCTACACCGGCGCGATCGGCGAACGCGAGGCGGCAGGCTACCTGCTCGATGATCGGCTCTACGTGCCAACGTTGCGGCGCTTCGTCAATCCGGATTCCTTCAGCCCCTTCGAGGAGGGCGGCCTCAACCGCTATGCCTACTGCGGCGGCGACCCGATCGGCCGTATCGATCCAAACGGGCACAGCTGGCTTGATTGGCTGGGCACGATGATCGACAGCCTCGACCTTCGCCTGACACGCGTGTCGGCCGCCGACGGGGTGGAGCATGCGTTCGCCACGCCAGGCCTGGCCGCCGTCCGCACGGCGCCCACGGCGGAAGCCCTGGCGCTGCAGGGAGCGCTGGCCTCGCTGGATGACAACGCTGTCGCAGCGGCATTGGCGGCGTATGGAAGATCCAAGATAGCCTTACCCGGGGCGAGCGTCGCAACAGCCTTCGTCCCTTCGGCAGGGGCCTTGGCGTTCGTCTGGCCGTACAAGGGAAACACGCTGTCCGCGACGATTTTCACGACCGATCGACGCACCATCCATGTGCTGCAAGGCCCTCAGGCATTTCATGCCGATCCGCGGCGGTCCGCGCTGGCCGCCAAGGGCACGGGCAAGGTCTACCCGCATTGGGTGAAACACACCAACGCGAGCGGGGGCGTGCACGTCGCCACGACGACACCCGTAAACCTGGCCCATCTGGACAAGCTCAAGCGCTACATCGACACCACGGAGCCAGGCAGACCCGTCCGTATTCTGGCGGGCGCTCACGGTACGCCGCACGGACAGAACTGGACATCGACAGGACAGCGGGATTTCACCAGCGAGGCGTTTTTCACGTCAGCGCGTGACAAAGTCCGACAGATCGGTTGGGCGGCCGAGATGTGGCGGTACGCCGACGTCGATGCCAATAGCATGGAAACCCTGCTGAGCCGCGGCAGCGGCGTGTACGTTCATCTGACCTGCTTCGGCGCGGCGGATGCCGTCTACTTGCGCGCGTTCAATGTGCACGACGTCACGGTGAGAACTCCCGCGCCTTTCGATACGCCCGGGGTGCGGACCTGACGCGGAGCGGTGCCGGGCCGCCGCCGATGATGAACGGAACAGAACGCACGGCATTCCCCGTGGATGTCACGGCGACGTCAAATCACGGTCATATGCTCCCCCGGCGGCGTACCATCGGAGCGTCGCGTGCCGCGACGAGGACGATAGCCCTGGATACGATGACGCCCCCCAACGACCCCGCCGTTCCCGCGAAGACGGCTGCCGCCTCCAGGGTTTCCCCGCCGGCCGAGGCCGCGGGACCGGATCTGGGTGATCCCGCCCTTTACATCCACCGGGAGCTGTCCCAGCTGCAGTTCAACATCCGCGTGCTCGACCAGGCGCTGGACGAGTCCAAGCCCCTGATCGAGCGGCTGAAGTTCCTGCTGATCTTTTCGTCGAACATGGACGAGTTCTTCGAGATCCGCGTGGCCGGCCTCAAGCAGCAGATCGCGTTCGATCACGAGGTGATCGGCGCCGACGGTATCCCCCCGCGACGGGTGCTGGCCGAGATCGCCGAGATCGCACACCGGCAGATCGAGCGGCAATACCAGATCCTCAACGAGAAGATCCTGCCGGCGCTAGCCGCCGAGGGCATCCGCATCGTGCGCCGCAACCAGTGGACGCACAAGCAGAAGCTCTGGGTGCGCCGCTACTTCCGCCACGAGGTGGCGCCGCTGATCACGCCCATCGGCCTGGACCCCACCCACCCGTTTCCGCGGCTGGTCAACAAGAGCCTCAACTTCATCGTGCAGCTCGAGGGCACCGATGCCTTCGGCCGCGATTCGGGCCTGGCCATCGTACCCGCGCCGCGCATCCTGCCGCGCATCATCCGCCTGCCGCCCGAAGTGTGCGAGGACGGCGACAACTACGTGCTGCTGTCGTCCATTCTCCACGCGCACGCGGACGATCTGTTTCCGGGCATGCGCGTGCTGGGTTCGTACCAGTTCCGCCTGACCCGCAACGCCGACCTGTCGATCGACCCCGAAGACGTCGAAGACCTGGCGCGCACGCTGCGCGGCGAGTTGTTCTCGCGTCGCTATGGCGACGCGGTGCGCCTGGAGGTGGCCGACAACTGCCCGAAGCCCCTGGTCGATTACCTACTCAAGCAGTTCGCGCTCGACGCCGATTCGCTCTACGAAGTGAACGGCCCGGTGAACCTCGCCCGTCTGTTCGAGATGACGCTGCAGCCGACCTATTCCAAGCTGCAGTTTCCTGCCTTCGTGCCCGCGCTGCCCAAGGTGCTGGCCCAGGCGGAGGACATGTTCGCGGTCATCGGCAAGCAGGACGTGCTGCTCTATCACCCGTTCGAGTCGTTCTCGCCCGTGGTCGACTTCCTCCGCCAGGCGGCGAAAGACCCCCAGGTGCTGACGATCAAGCAGACGCTGTACCGAAGCGGCGCCAACTCGGAAATCGTCGACGCGCTGGTGGACGCCGCCCGTGCGGGCAAGGAAGTGACCGCGGTGATCGAGCTGCGTGCCCGCTTCGACGAAGAGTCCAACCTCGGCCTGGCTTCGCGCCTGCAACAGGCCGGGGCCGTGGTGACCTACGGGGTGGTCGGCGTGAAGACGCACGCCAAGCTCGCCTTCGTGCAACGCCGCGAGAACGGCAAGCTCGTCGCCTACGCGCACCTGGGCACGGGCAACTACCACTCGGGCAATGCCCGGCTCTACACCGATTACAGCCTGCTCACCTCCGACGAGGCGTTGTGCGACGACGTGCATCGCCTGTTCCGGCTGCTCACCGGCATGGGCAAGGCCCTGAAGATGAAGCGGCTGCTCTACGCGCCGTTTACGCTGAAAAAGACCCTGCTCGACCTGATCGCCCGAGAGGCGTCCAATGCGGCCGCGGGCAAGAAGGCGGAAATCATCTGCAAGCTCAACGCCGTGACCGACCCCAAGATGATCCGGGCGCTATATCGCGCCAGCCAGGCGGGGGTGAAGATCGAGCTGATCGTGCGCGGCATGTGCTGCCTGCGTTCGGGCATCCCAGGGGTGTCGCAAAACATCCGGGTGCGCTCGGTGGTCGGACGGTTCCTCGAACACAGCCGCGTCTATTGGTTTCACAACGACGGCGAACCGGACCTCTACCTCGCCAGCGCCGACATGATGGAACGCAATCTGGATCGTCGCGTGGAGACGTGTTTCCCGGTCGAGGGCAAGAAAATGCAGCAGCGCGTGCGCCGCGAGCTCGACATCTATCTCAACGACAACCACTCCGCGTGGCTGCAACAGCCCGACGGCAGCTATGCCCTGCTCCAGCCTGCCGCGGGGCAGCCGGTACGGGATGCGCAGACGCAATTGCTGGAGCGGTTCGGGGGATTGGCGGCACCGGAAACCGCGTGAGACCCTGCGCGCGAAGGCGAAGCCCTCGCGCGCAGGCCGCGATCCTACGGGTCAGGCCAGGCCGGCGGCAGCGGCCACGATGTCGTCGTCGCCGGGTAGCACCAGGAAGGCCGCGCCGGCCAACGGCGTAAACGTGTCGGCACCCACCACGCGGTGCATCGGCAGGCCGCCGAACCCCGCCTCGGCCAGCGCGGTGATGACGCCCTCGCCCACGCCCGCGCTCTTGCGGCCCTCGTCGACCACCAGCACGCGCTTCGCGCTACGCGCCTGCGCCGCGATGAAGGCGTCGTTGAGCG
>CAJYHU010000492.1 GCA_913774655.1 uncultured Luteibacter sp.
CGGGGCCCGGGCGATGACGATGGCGGGGAGCGGCCGACCATGACCTCGGCGCGGCACGTTGTCGATGGCGATGCGACTGGCCAGCTGGTTGGCCAGGGCCTTGGGAATGCGCCCGCCGAGCACGATGGCGGCCGGGTCGGCCAGCGCCACCACGGCCGAGGTCACCGCCGAGATGCCCGGCGTCACCCGGTCGAGCCAGCGCTGCACCGCGGGCCAGGTGGGGTCGTAACGGTCGAGCATGGCCTGGATGGTCGGCACGTCGTGACCGTCGTCCACCAGCAACGTGCGCAGGATCTCGAGCGCCGGTCGTTCGTAGCCCAGCGCCGGCAGCATCCCGGCGAACTCGCCCGCGTTGCCATGGTGGCCACGGTAGCAGCGGCCGCCCAGGATCATGCCGCCGCCAAACCCATGTCCGAAGAAGTAATAGGCGAAGTCACGGTAATCGTGACCGACCCCATAGAGGCTCTCGCCGATGGCCGCGACGCTGCCGTCGTTGTCGAGCCATACCGCCAGGCCCGTGGCGGCGCACAGCAGTTGGTCCAGCTCCACCAGCGCGATGTCGTCCAGCGGATCGGGCGGATTCATGCGCGCACCGTCGCCGATGAAAAAGCCGGTCGTACCGACCCCCATCCCCAGCAATCGTCCCGGCGGTACGGCCGCACGGCGCGTCACCTGCCGGACCAACGTGTCGACGCGTTTGACGAGCGCGGCACGCTGGGTGAGCTTGAGTGCCTCCTCGTGACGAGCGCGCACCTCGCCCGCGAAGTCGATCAGGCACAGGGTAAGCGAGTCGGTGGTAATCGACAGCCCGAGCGAAAACGCGAAGCCCGGATCGAGACTGATCGCGACGGCCGGTTTGCCGCGCCCCCGCACGATCGTCTCGCCCATCCGCAGCATCCCGCGCTCGACCAGTTCATCGACCAGCCGCATCACCGACTGCGCGGTCAGGCCGGTGGCGCGAACCAGCTCCGCGCGGGTCGTGGTGCCATGGTGGCGGACGAGGTCGAGCAGATCGCGCTCGTTGGCTGACACCGTGTCCGCCGATTCCGGATGGCGCAGGAACGGCGACGGGATCTCGCCGGCAAAAGGAGTCGCAGCTGACATAGGTGCAAGGATAACCCGATCGAAGTCCGGTGACGCCGGAGCGCGTTGCCTTCTAGCAAGGGCGCCGTGCGGTCAGAGGAGGTAGTTCACGCCGATGAAGTAGGCCCTGCCGTTATCCAGTTCTTCCTTGACGAGGGCCTGGTCCGGCCCGATGAGGCGGGTGGGTCGTGCGTTGGTGAGGTTCTTGCCCTGCACCAGCACGCTCAGGTTCGCGTCGACGGCATAGCGCAACTGCGCGTCATAGGTGAGTGTCCTGCCGTAATACACGTCGTTGACCGGGTTGTCGGTGGCGAAGCTGATGGGCATCTTGCCGGTGCGGTTGGCGCTGAGCTGGGCATTGAACGGGCCCGCGGTATAGAGCAACGAGGCGTTGAACAGGGTTTTCGCCGCGCCCGTGAGCATGGGCAGCACGCGGCGACTGCCGTCACTCATCACGATCGAGGGCCCGTTCATGTCCAGGACCGTGGCGTTGAACGTGGCGCCCAGGCCGCGCAGCGCCCCTGGTAAGGCATCGAAATGCAGCTTGACCAGACTCAACTCCAGGCCCCTGACCCGCGCGGCGGCGGCATTCTGCGCCTGCGTCGTGGTGACCAGATAGGTGCCCGTGAGGCCTGCCGGATTCATCTGCGACTGGGTCTGGCTCAAGCTGACGATCTCATGCCGGATATGTTTGTCGAAGGCCGCCAGTGACACCATCGCATCCGGGCTCGCATACCACTCGAGCGAGAGATCGTAGTTGCTCGACTCGCGGGGCCGGAGCGAAGGATTGGCCAGGGTCTGCGAGATCGTGCCCGCGGCGACGCTCACGGTGGGTGTGCCGTTCTGGGCCAGAGCCGCATACGAGGCGCGCGCCAGCGTCTTGCTCGCACCACCGCGGAGCATCAGTTCGGGGGTCAACGCGTAGGAGAAAACAGCGGAGGGAAGCCACTTTCCGTAGCGCTGGTCCTGCGTCTGCCGCACGAACTGCGTCAGGCTGTTCGCGGGCTGCGCCGTCGCGTTGGTGACGGTCTGGTCGGTGTGTTCGTAGCGTACCCCGCCCATGGCGGACAGCGCGTCGCCTCGATAACTCACCACGCCGTACCCGCTCTGCGTCAACTCGTTCAGGTCGAAATCGCCAAGGGTGCTGTTACGCGCATTCGTCGTCGCCAAGGCGTAATTGCCGGGATGCGCGAGGAAGTACGCCGTCGCCTTGGCAGGGTCCACCAGTAACATGGATTGCCCCGCCCCGTCGTAGGGACGGTAGGTGACGTCTTCGATGCCGATCGTGCCCAGGGATACCGGCCGCAACGGCACATACCCGAGTTCGTCGAGGTCGTAGTGCTGCTGCCGGTTGATCGACTGGACGCCGGCCTTGTAACCCCACCCCATCGCGTCTTCGCCGAGGTTATGGGCGAACTCGGCGCGGATCGTGCCCGTACCGAGTCGGCTACGCTCGTCGCGTGACAAGTAGCTGGTTTGGGTGTAGTTGTCCGGGTTCATGAAGTAATCCGGCTGCACGGGCGTGAACAGCGCGGTGTCTGACGGCGCGGCAGTGTAGCCGAACGCGAGGTTCGGGGACGCGGCGCTGGTGAACACATCCTCCCGGGTGGTCTGGCGGTAGCTTCCGACGGCGTAGTTGGCGGTCACGTCCCATCGGCTGTACTCGGACGGTTCATAGCTGCCGCCCAGGTCGACGTAGCGGATGCGGCGCACCTGGTCGTAGTGATCGTCGTCGGCCTGCGCCGCACCGCGCGCAAAGCTGCCAGTGGTCGGCGAGGTGATCGTCGCCGGACCGACGCGACTGAGGAACTGCGCCCGCCGCTGTTCGTCGTTTTCATGCTGGAAGAAACCACCGGTGAGATGCGCCCGGGTGTTGTCGAGGTTGTCCCACTCCATCTTCCCGAACACCGACTCGCGCGTGCGGACGTTGTCGTAGGTCAACCAGCGGTGTCGGTCCGGCACGGCGACCATGCCATCGACCGCGTCGGACGGGCGCAACGTCGAACCGGTTCCCGCCGCGTTCTGGCGCAACGAGGATAGACGCTGGGTGCCACCCGTGTACGCGTAGTAGCCATCGCTGTCCATGGCCGTATCGAGCGAGGACGAATCACGGCGGAAGTAGCTCGTCGATAGCACGAAGCCGAACTGCTTCGACGAACCGAAACGGTGTGTCAACGTGGCTTCGGCCTGGCCGGACGGTGTCGATCCGGCGACGACGCGCTGGTTGTCCCACCGGGCGAGATTGGCGCGCGCCGACGCGAAGGTATCCGGCACGTCGAAGGCGCTACGCGTACGCAGGTTGGTGATGCCACCGATCGCGTCGGCGGGCAGGTCCGGCGTCACCGACTTGTAGATGCTTACCTGCTGCGCGAGCGACGACGGCAACACGTCCAGCGAAACGTTGCGGGTGGTGGTTTCCGTCGACGGCAAAGCCACGCCATCGACCGTGACCGTGTTGTAGTCGGGGTTTAGGCCACGCAGGTTAAGGAACTGCGCCTCACCGCGTCCGTTGTTGATCGTCATGGCGACGCCAGGGATGCGCTGCACGGCTTCGCCCAGTCCAAAATCGGGAATCGAACCGATCTCGTCCGAGGATATGCCGTCGGAGATCACCGGCAGGGCGCGCTTTTCCGCCACCGCCTTCTGCAGCGACAGCGCCTTGCCCGTCACGTCGAGCCCCTCCAGCGTCGTCGCCCCACCCGGCATGGGGACGTCCTGCGCGATGGCGCTCCCGATCGCCACCGAGAGCGCCGCGAATGCACCGATGCCCGCGATGCGTCGCGTGGCGCCCTGACCGATAACCGATGCCATGAACCTACCCCTGAATGTCGTGCGCGGCCCACCCGCGTCGTGCGCCGTAGACATTAGTAACCTTTCGTGACTTAAATATGACCGCGTACTCCCCCCCCCTCCGAGAGAACCAGACGTGACATCCTCCCCCCCTACCCAGACGCCACCTTCCGCCGCCCCACTCGACGAGACGCGGCGACACTGGCTACGCCTTGGCGGCACCGCCCTTGCCGGCCTTTCCCTGCTCACCTGCGCGCGCGCGGCGACGCCCCACGCCGTCGGACACAAGTTTTTCGCCGACGGTCGCGTCAAGCCGTTCGGCGGAAACACGATCATCTGCCACCTGCCTCAACAGGACGCTGGCTACGCGTCATTCGATGCGTTGCTCGACGTTTATCGAGATTTCCCGCATCACCCTTTCATGGCGAAGATGGCGCCACTGCCGCCGTCCAGCTATCACATGACGGTGCTGGGCTGCGCGGACGACGAACACCGAAAACCCGGCCTGTGGCCCCACGGCGTACCGATGAACACGCCCATGGCGGACTGCAATGCCTTGCTCATGCAGCGACTGACGTCCTTCTCGCTGGATTGCGAACTACCACTACGCATGCGCGTGGATGACCAGCGGCCAGGTCCGGGCGAAGGATTGCGGATCGAGATGGCGCCTGTCGACGCTGCGGAGGAACGCAAGCTTCGCCGATTGCGCGACCAACTCGCTGACCTGACCGGTATCCGAGCACCGGACCACGACCGATTCACGTTTCACATCAGCCTGGCGTATCTCGTGGGCGAACTGCATGCGGAGGAGCGGGAGGCATTGGAACGCGCACGAAGGGCGTGGCACACCGAACTCGCACGCAAGGTGCCGGTGTGGCACCTGGGCGCACCGGAGTTCTGCACGTTCGACGACATGTTCGCCTTTCGCCGGCGCATGTACCTGGTGTGACCGGGTCATCGCCATGACACCGAGGGGCACGAAAACCATCATGTGCGATTAATAACTCAGTCATCGTTATTAAATAGGTTGATCCACGGGACGGCGCCGTCAGCGGGGGCGCGACGTCATGCCGGAGGCCACGATCGTGTCATCGGTTCATAACACATCGCCCCGCATTCCCGACTCCACGAGGCATCTATCCATGAAAACCACACGTCGTACCCACGGCGCCCGGCTCGCGGCCGTGGCCGTGCTGATCGGGGCCGGTTCGCTCGCCCAGGTTTCCCACGCCGCTTGCGCACCGGTCGGCACCCGGATGGCCACCCTGCTCAAGACCGTCCCCACGCACCAGGTATCGGTGCTCGCGCATCGCGGACTCTGGGGCCAGTTCGCACCCATCGAAGACACCCCGGAAAACTCACGCGCGTCGCTGCAGCAGGCGAACGACCAGTGCATGGACGCGGTGGAGCTCGACGTGAAGCTCACCTCCGAAGGCGTGCCCGTGCTCATGCACGACTACAACCTCGGCCGCACCACGAACGTCTACACCGCGTTCCGCGGCGGCACGAAGTACGATCCGGCGAGCAATCGCGGCACCAACCCGAGCGTCGCGTCCGTCAGTTGGCAGACCATCCAGAACCTGCACCTGCTGACGCCGGGGCGTACCACGGTCACGGGCTACTTCGTGCCGGACGTCTCAGGCGTGTTCACTTACTGGAACCAGCACGGTCTGAGCGTGCCGATGATCTTCGATGCGAAGACCCAGGACGCGGTCAAGGCGATCGATCGTCTCGCCCAGGAAAACTTCTCCGCGCCCTCGCGCGTGGTCGGCGTCAAGGTGAACGCGACGCTCTACCCGTCCTATAGCGCATTCAAGGCGGACGCCCCGACGATCGTGGGCATCCCCGTGTTCACCACCAACATGCTCACAGTCATCGACGTGCCCACCGTTCGCCGCAACTGGCAGACCGGCGCCGCGGCGCTGGAAATCAACGTCAAGCAGAAGAACGGCCTTCTGCAGGGCCAGATGGACCTCGCCAAGAAGGACGGCAAGGCCGTGGGCGTATTCAACGCCCTGCCCGATGCGCCGGGTGGCAGCGGCAACTTCTACAAGAATACGGGCGAGTGCTGCTACAAGCTCTCGGATCTGTATTTCAGCTACTCCGCCGGGCGTGACACGGCCGACAACCGCGGCGACTGGACCTACCTGGTCTCGCAGGGTTTTACCTTCATCACCACCGACGATCCGCGAGGACTGATCGGCTTCCTGCATTCGCGCGGCCTGCACTGACGAGCCACGGGAGGGGCAGCCGCCCCTCCTTCGGCGCTGCACGGTGATTCAAGGAGACCCCCATGATCCGTCGTTCTACCCTCCCTTTCGTTCTCTTTCTCGGCACGGTGCTCGCGACGGCCGCCGCCGCCACCGCCGACACATCCGTTGCCACCCTCCGTATCGGCGATAGCCGTCTCTCTCCAGCGCAGTATCGCGTCCTGGCGAGCGCCATGGCGCAGAGCACGGGCACGCCGTCGTTCGCGGACGATACCGATCAGCTAAGCACTTATGCACGGACGGAAATCCTAGCCGCCAAGGCGCGTACGAGCGGCCTCGCGCGCGATCCGGTCACGGCCGAGCGCATCCGCGTCGCCATCGACGGCGTACTGGCCGCCGCGGAGCGTGAGCATCTACGAACCACCGCCCGGATCACTCCGGACGACGTGAAGCGGCGCGTGAGCGAACACCCGTACGCTTACGACCAATTCGCGCTCAGCCACATCTTCATCGCGGTCGGCCGCACGCCGGATGGTGGGGAGCGCTCCGACGCCGAAGCCCTCGCCAAAGCCCGGCAGATCAAGAAGCAGCTCGACGACGGCGCCGATTTCGCGACCGTGGCGAAGGCGCAATCCGAGGACACGCAAACAGCCAGCCAGGGCGGCGAGCTCGATCCGATGCTGGGGATGTATATGTCGAATGCCTTCCTCCCCGCCGTAAGCCAGTTACACGACGGCGACGTGTCCGGACCGGTGCGCGGGCCGAATGGCTACCACGTCCTTCTCGTCCAGCAACACATCGGAGCGACCTACGACAAGACCCACGCCATGATCGAAGCCGTGCTTCGGGACGAAGCGGCCGACGAAGCGATCGCCACGTGGGTACGCCAGACCCCGGTGTCGTTCGACAAAGCCTCGCTGGCGGATCAGGGAAGCCGGGCGCCATGAGCGGTCTCGCACGCTGGACCACGATCGCGGTGCTTGCCTGTCTCGCGGTGGCTGGCAGCGCGTGGGTCGTCCAGGGGGCGACGGCCGAACGCCGTGCCGTACTGGGTAAGCGCCCCCCGGAGATGCCCCGGCAGCAAGGGTTCGACCGGCGCACTGAACGGCTCGTCGCGGCGCCCGTTGCCGATCGGCTCGATGCCGACGCGCGCGACGCCGCCGTGTGTCGGCAGCTTGTGCGGGAACGCAGCGATCCCGCCGCGGCGTCGACGGTCGCGCCAGGGGAGCCCGTTCGTTCTGGGCACCAGACCGCCGCGGCGTGCGCGTCCCGCCCCGAATCGTCCGATGACGACATCACGTCACGACTGCATATGGCGGCCGCCGCAGGCAGCCTCGACGCGCAACGCACGCTCCTGATCGAGCAATTGCATCAGGACGAAAGTGACGTCGACGCCCTCGCCGCCGAAGGGGACGTCGATCAGGATGCAGTGCGTGGGTATTTCGATCGCGACATACGAGCGCTTCGGGAGATGGCCCTGCGAGGGGACAGCGTCGCCGCGCGGATGATGGCGAGCCTGTTGATCGACGGGCGATTGGTGGGGCGGGACACTGTCGCGGCAGCCGCGTGGGAGATTATGGCTGAGCGCGACGAAGGCGCCCCCCTTCCACCGGAAGACATCTTGAGGCGAGACCCGGCATTGGAAGAGCTAAATGACGTGGAGCGGGATGCCGCCCTTGCGACTGTTCAGCAGCTAGCTCTGGAAAGGCATGGCAAGGGGCCGCCATGAACACATCCGGTTCGACGAAGTCACCCCGCATAGCCCATCATGATGCTGGCAAACATAAGCATGATCAGCAGAAATCCCACTACCCCGGAACATCGAGCCACGCGCACCAGACGTGAATGACGGCTCGCAAAAAGAGGTTCTAGACCATTCCGCAAAAAGACTACGCGGATCAACTTCATCTGCGCATTGGCACCATCGATACCAACCCCTGTGACACCGGCCTCCTTTATCAAAAAGCTTGCGATTCGCGCCATGCAGATCAGATAGCAGACCGTGGTAGCAAAAGCCGACAAACCTGCGACTTCTATAAACTCTCTCATGACTGGAACCGCTCCCGCCCAACGCAGGCTTACGCAAGTAACGAATTACCCACTGACACACATCTTAACCCGCCCCACATCAACGTTAAGCGCGTCGAAACCGGTCAGTTATCCGGCCTGAAACGTGCGAATCTCATCAAGCTCGCTTGCCGAGACCACTGGATGGGCTCGGGCCCGAGTGCGGAGGTGTCCTATCAAACTACGCAGATCGGACGAGAGCTGCGCTTCTGCAATGTCCATACGCTGGGCTGCCAGCTCACGATCAACCCATGGATGGGTGGACATCAACCGATCCATGTCGGACGTGAGACGATGGTCAAACTGTGGATCGTTGTAGCGTACAAGCACGTCTCCCGCTGCATTATCTGACATGTTATAAGCCGCTTGAAGAACTTCTACAAGTCGCATCGTTTCTTGCTTGGAAGCAAATAGGCCCAGAAGTTGAAGCGCTTCAACGAATGATTCCGCATAGGGAGACTCTAAAGTGGCAGGCGCACCCGGGTCCGTATACAGGCTTTCGATGAACTTTGCATCTGGCAGGCTTCCTTCCAATGATGCGTAAGCCCAGACGTCGTCAAGAATGGATTCGACTGGCGAACACCGCTTCTCTTGAGCCCAAATGGCGTACCCTACGCTCATTCGTTCCAGGGCCGCAGCAGCCACCGCAACGCGACTGGATGGCGCTAGATCCTCGAGCAGATGCAGATGATTTTCCTTGTTGAATCGATTCGTCATCGAGATTTACCACGAGGCGTTATAACTATCGACGAGCGTACCAGAATTTTTTGTGATTTCGCTTTGGCACATTGCGCATATAGCACAGATTACCTTCTGTAGTGACGTGCTTAATTTCGACCCCAGCAGCTTCGGCATACTGCAGTAGTTTCTGTTCCGCGCATTCCACCTGAACTCTGAGCAATGTCGCCACCAAGCATCTACACCACATTTCGCTGAGCCGGACCCAAGTCATGCGTACCTCCGGCAACTACCATCCGCCCATCACTCAATAGCGCCCCTGCCGTGGCTCGTCGAGT
>CAJYHU010000493.1 GCA_913774655.1 uncultured Luteibacter sp.
GACCACCAGCAGGATGCTGCCGGGCAAGCGGCGGCGGAGCGCGCCGAGCACGGCCATCTCCGCCGCGGCGTCCAGCGCGCTGGTAGCTTCGTCGAGGATCGCGAGCACCGGGCGCCGCAGGATCACCTGCGCCACGAGCAGCCGCTGCATCTCGCCGCCGGAGAGGCGCCCAGCCGCGTCGTCCACGGAGGTGTCCAGGCCGGCCCCACCCTCCATCAGGCGCGGTGCGAGGCCCACGTCGTCCAGGGCCGCCCACATCGTCGCGTCGTCCGTTTCCGGCGCGGCCCAGGCCAGGCAAGCGCGTACCGTGCGCTGCCACGGGCGCACGTTCTGCCCGACGTAGGCGCCGCGACCGATCAGCCGCCGGTAGGCGTCCAGGCCGACGGGTACGCCGTCGTGCTCCACCTCGAAGCATTCGGCCGGGGCCATCCCGGCCAGCACGTCGACGAAGCTGCTCTTGCCGATGCCCGAATCGCCGCAAACGAGCACGAGTTCGCCGGGAGCCAGGCGCAGGCCTTCCACCCGAAGACCCTCGCGTGGCGGGCGGATATGCAGCCGCCGGATGAACAGCACGCCGAGCCTCGACGCGCCCGCCCCCGCCACCCCGGGGGCGGGGCGCACGGGTAAAGCCATGTAGCGCTGCCACAGTGCAAACGCCGGGGCGGCCGAGCGCCATTGCTGGAACGCCTGGCGGGTGGAGGTCAGGTAGGGGAGAAGGCGGCCCAGCAACAGGCCCACCGCGACGAGCGACGCCCCATCGATCGCCGGCCAGCGTCGCGCGAGCACGAACGCCGCGGGAATGCCTGTCGCCGCGACCAGCTCGAGCACGAGGCGGCTGGAGGCCACCAGCTCCAGTTGGCGGCGGTAGCCGCCGGCGAGGCCCGCCGATACGTCGCCGTAGCTGTCGCGCTCCGCCGCCTCGCGACCGAACGAGCGTACGTGACGCAAACGGCGGGGAACGTCTTCGCTGTGCCAGAACAGGCCGGTCATGTCAGCCACGTAGCGGCGGCTCACCCGGGCGTGTTCGCGACCGCTCAGCCGGGAGGTCACCACGATCACGACGAGCAGCAAAGGCATCGCGAGCATCAACAGGGGTGAGATCCACAGCGCGAAGGCGATGCTTACCAGCGAGGTGATCGTCGCCACCGCCAGTTGCTGCATCGCGCTGAACGCCTGCACGAGGGTTTCGCCGTTGTGGGTGAGCACGTTGGCGATTTCCGCCGAACGCAGCGGCGCCAGCGCGGGCAACGGTGCCCCCAGCAGGCGCGCATGCACCTGCGTGCGCAGGTGGTGGCCGAGCCGGGCGACCTGGCGCGCGCCCAGCCGCGACGCCTGCCAACGGGTGAGCGCGAAGATCACGCCGCTGAGCGCGAAGCACGCCGCGCTGGCGTCCGCCGAAGGCGCGAGCAGGCCACCGTCACGGATGAGGGGCACGAGCAGCACCGCCGAAAGGCTGCCGGCGAGCGCGGCGGCCACCGACAGCACAACGTAGACGGCGAACGCGGTCGCCTCGCCACGCGGCATCATCCGCCAGAGCGCGCGCGGACCGAGCGCGGCCGACATATCAGGCGACCGCCGCGTCGGCGTCCAGCAACGGCCGCAACGCCCGCAGCGCGTCGCGCGGATGCGCCTGCCGGTCGAGCCGGTAGACACCGCGCTCGACCGCGCCATCGACGAACCGTTGCCAGTGCGGTTGGCCCGCCGCGTAGGGCTGGTCGGCATGCAAGCGCGCCACGGCCTCATCGCGAGGAAGCGAACGTCGTGCCGGGCCACTGGCCGGTTGGTCGCTGAGCATCACCACGGCGGCGAGATCGAGCGGTGCCGTCGCGAGCCGGCCCGGTCCGATGCGCAGATCGGCCTCGCGTTTGGCGACACCGCTGCGCCGGAGGATGACCGGCGACGACGCCAGCCAGCGATGCGGCGCGCCTTCCGCCCAGTGGAGCGCGTCGTCGCGCACGTGCAGGTAATTGGCCAGGCCCGTCGCGCGCATCGTTTTCGGCTCGACGAACACGCCATCTTCGGCGACGAAGTCCAAGCCCTCCAGCAAGGCGTGCAAGGCCAGCGTCGACTTGCCGGCGCCCGTCGGCCCAAGCACCAGAACACCGCGTCCGCCGAACCCGAAACACGCGCCATGCAGGGGCACGAGATCCTGTCCGCGCGCGGCGAGCAGGTAGAGCGCGAATTCCATCAGCTCGTAACGCACATGGTAGGGATGCCGTTCGAGCATGTCGGCCGAGACGCTCACCAGGGCGCGGCGCTGGCCGGGCGACACCACCACGTGGTTGGCCGCGTCCATCACGCCACAGAGCACCCCGGCGCCCGCCTGGGTGCGTACCCGTGGCGGCAACGCGTACACCGTGTCGCGCGGCGCGCCGAGGCGCAACTCGACGTGGAACATCGGCGCGACGGCACCGAAGCGGTGCGCGGGCAGGCTCGCGCAGGCCTGCGCCGCCAGCGCCAGCAGGGCGGCGCTGTCCGACACCACGTGGAAGCACGCCCCGAGCACGGTCCAGCGCGCGGCGTGCGCGAGCGGCGAGCCTTCGCCGAACGGGTCGGCGGTGGGATCGGTGGCGTCCGTCGTCGTTGTCATGCGCCGTGGGTGCGGCGCGACGAGTGAAAGGTTGCGCAACCTCGCTTCGCTTCATCGGCACTTACCAGAGCCGTACGACGCGAAAGGCTCCGTCACATGCTCAACATCCAGGTCGGTCATTGCTACTTCCTGCGCTACGACCGCAAGCAGTGGGAACGGGGCAAACCGTATCCGCCGCTGGCCACCCTCCAGATCGCCGCGCTGCTGCGACGCATGGGCCACGTGGTGTCGCTGTTCGACGCCATGCTCGCCCAGGGCGTTGAGGATTACGCGCCGCGTCTGCATGCGGCCTCGCCGGAGCTGGTGGTCTTCTACGAAGACAATTTCAACTTCCTGACCAAGATGTGCCTGGGACGCATGCGCGAGGCCGCGTGCCGGATGATTGGCGAGGCACGGGCACGTGGTGCGCGGGTGCTCGTCGCGGGCTCGGACGCGTCCGACCATCCCGCGCCGTTCCATGCCGCCGGGGCCCACGCGGTGCTCACCGGTGAGGGCATCGGTGCCCTCATGGCGCTGGTCGACCGCCTCGCGCGCAACCCGTCGATCGACGCCGACGCGTGGACGGAGGGCTTGCCCGGCGTCGCGACCTCGGCGCGGGACGACACGCGCCTTGTCCGGCTTGGCGCGGTGCCGCCGGACCCGCGCATCGCCGGCCTGCCCGCGTGGGATCTCGTGGACGTCGAGGCGTACCGGTCGTTCTGGCTGGAGCGCCATGGCTACTTCAGCCTGAACATGGCCGCGTCGCGCGGTTGCCCGTTTCGTTGCAACTGGTGCGCCAAGCCGATCTGGGGCAACCATTACAACCAACGGCCGGCCGCGGACGTCGCCGCGGAAATGACCTTCCTCAAACGCACCTACCGGCCGGATCATCTATGGATGGCCGACGACATCTTCGGCTTCCACGTGGACTGGGTCACCGAACTGGCCGGACACCTGGCCCGGAGCGACGGCTCGATTCCCTTCATGATCCAGACCCGCGCCGACCTGGCCAGCGAACGCATGGTCGAGGCGCTCGCCGCGGCCGGCTGCAGCGAAGCGTGGATCGGCGCCGAAAGCGGCAGCCAGCGGGTGCTCGATCGCATGACCAAGGGCACGAAGGTGCCCGACCTCATCGCGGCGCGACGGCGCCTGGGCGACCGGGGCATCCGCGTGGGCTTCTTCATCCAGCTCGGCTACCTCGGCGAAGCCCTGGAGGACATCCTCGCCACGCGCGCCCTGGTGGAAGAAGCCGCGCCCGACGACGTCGGCGTAAGCGTGTCATATCCCCTGCCCGGCACGCGCTTCTACGAGGAGGTGCGCGCCCAACTGGGCCACAAGACCCACTGGGACGAAAGCGATGACCTGGCGATGATGTTCCAGGGCGCATACGACACGGCGTTCTATCGCGAGGTGCGCGACCTGCTGCATCGGCAGGTGGACGGCGACGCATCGGTGGATGCCGGGTGGCAGGCACTGGTGGCACGCGAGCGCGATCACCGCAACGCGCAACCGGTCGCGCTGGTCCGCCGCGCGAACGCGAGCTGACCGATGCTGCCGCCGCTCGAACGGATCCGGACCGACCTGCACCGCACGACGGAGGCATTGGCCGACGCGGTGGCCCACGACGGCGCGACCGCTACGCCTGAATGGGACGAGGGGACATGGCGCATCGCGGCGGCCGTTTCCGTGGCCCATGGCGTCGCGCCGTTGCTGGCCGATCGTTCGTCGTGGCCGTCGCGACGCTGGCAGGCGTTTCTCTCGGCGCAACGTGACCATGTGGCATCCCGCCAGGGGCGCATCGCGACCTTGCTCTCGCGGCTGGACGCACTGGCGCGCGAGCGCGGCCTGCCGATGATGGCGCTCAAGGGCAGCGCGCTCCATGCGCTGGGCCTCTACGTGGCCGGCGAGCGACCGATGGCCGACATCGACTTGCTCGTGCGGCCGGGTGACGCCGAGGCGACGGCGGCGTTGCTGCGGACACTGGATTACGAGGAGAGTTTCCGGCAGTGGAAACACGGCGTGTTCAAGCCCGTCGGTGCGCGACCCTTCGCCGGCTTCGGAGAGCACCGGGATACGCCGGTCAACATCGAGTTGCATACCTGCATCCAGGAGCGCTTGCCGGTGCGGACCGTCGACGTGACCGCGTCGGTGTGGCCGCGCGACGCGACACCGGGTATGTGCCCGTATCCCTCGCTGGGGGCGCTCATGACGCACCTGTTGCTGCACGCGGCGGGAAATGTCTGCGGCCGCAGCCTGCGGTTGCTTCACCTGCACGACATCGCACAGCTCGCCCGGCGGATGCCGGAGGCGGAGTGGTCCGTTCTGTTTCACGGCAAGGAGGCACCGTGGTGGGCGTATAGCCCGCTTCGGCGGGTCGAACGCCATTGGCCCGGACGCGTGCCGCGTGCCGTACTCGATCGGCTTCGCCGCGAGTGCCCGATCGGATTGCGACGCGCGGCGGATCGCCAGACCCTGGTCCGCGTGTCGTGTTCGGATTTGTGGCTGCAACGGTTGCCTGGCATCGAGTGGGTGCGTTCGCCGACCGATATGGCGACGCTGTTGATGCAGCGGATCCGCCCGTCGCGCGAAAGTCGCCAGGAGCGGGCCGACATGGTGCGCACGCAGGTATGGCTGCAGGGCCAGGCGTGGGTGCGGCAGGGGCATATGCGACGCGTGATGACGGCGCTGACGCGGCCCGTACCGCGGATGGACACGTTGTACGTGGTGCGCGGTGCGTGGGACGCGTAGAAACGGTCGTCGCCTCGGTCCGGTGGGAGCGGACCGTGTCCGCGTCAACGACGATGGACGTCGTACAGATCCTCGAACGCGCTGGCGGTGTGGTCGGCATCCTCCTCGACCGCCCGACGCTGTGCCTCGGTCGCCAGGCGCATGCGCAGCGCCTCGTCCCGCGCCACGCGCTCGATCGCGTCGGCCAGCGCCACCGCATCGCCCGGCGGCACCGCCAGCGCGGCGCGCGGCGACCACTCGACGAAATGCCCCACCGCCGTGCCCACCGCGGGAACACCGGCCACCGCGGCTTCCAGAAGGACCAGTGGCCCGGCCTCGTGCAACGACGACATCACCAGCAGATCCGCCGACTCCATGAGCGGACGCAGTTCCTGCTGCGTGCGAAAGCCCATGAAGCGCACCCGATCGCCCAGATCGAGCTGGTGCGCCAGCGCCTGTGCTTCCCCGCCGAGCGTATCGACGCCGACCACGTCCAGCACGAAGTCGAACCCACGCCGCCTGCACAACGCCAGCGCACGCAACGCGGTCGGCAGGTCCTTTACTCGGTTCAGGCTCGCCACGTGCAACAGACGCAGCGTCCCGTGCCGTCGCACACACGGCGGACGCACAGGCCAGCGAGCCAGGTCCACGCCAAGCGGAATACGTTGCGCCCGGATGCCCAGCCCGGCCAGTGCCTCCACGACCGGCGCGCTGGCCGCGCTGACCGCCGCCGCGGCGCGCAGCACGAAGGCTTCGCGCATACGACTGCGCCAGCGCCGGCGACCGCCGTAATCAATGCCATGCAGCGCGACCAGTTCGCCGCCGGCGATGTGCACCGTATACGGCACGCGCAGGCTCAGGCCGGCGACCGCCGCCACCCAGCCGCACGATCCGGAAAACAAGGCCTGGACCACGTCGAAGCGACCCACGCGATGCTCCGCGCGAATCGCCCGGATCGCTCGTGCCTGGGTGCGGCCCTCGCCGATGTTATGGATCGTCGCACCACGCAGCGACCACCGCGCGGGCTGCGATTCCTGGTGAAACACGAACACGTGCACGTCATGGCGCGCCGCGAGGCGCTCGATCAACGCCACAAAGGCGGGAATCACCCGTCGCTCGCCCCCGCGATCGACCCCACCCGGCAGCACCAGGGCGAGCTTCATGCGCGCCGCCTCCGTCCCGCTGCGACGCCAGCGTAGATCGAGGCCCAGCGGCGCCCGAGCGCGGCGAACGACAGCTCTACCTGAAAGTGCGCGCGAATGCGGCCCCGGGGCGGTGGCGCCGAAACGACGCGCCGCAACGCCTCCGCCAGCGCGCCGGCATCGCCGACCGGCCACAGCGCACCCACCCTGCCCGCGCCGGTCAGTTCTCCAAACGACGGGATATCGGTAACCACCGGCACGAGGTCGCTGGCCATGGCTTCGAGCAAGGCGAAACCGCAACTCTCAGCGCGACTGCCGGCGACGAAGAGGTCGGCCGCGCGCATCAGCACCTGCACCCGCGCGTGATCCACACGGCCGTGCAACGTCACGCGACCGCGCAACCGGGGATCGCCCGCGATGCGCGCACGCACCGCGTCCAGTAACGGCGCGCTGCCGAACGCGCAATGCAGCCGTGCCTCCGGCGCACGCTCGACGAAGCGGGCGAACCCTTCCAGCACGGTGAGCGGGTCCTTTCCCGAGGACAGGTGGCCAACCCAGAGCACGCCCGGGTCACCATCGAGACCGCACGCCGCCCGTGCCTCGTCGCGATCGCCCGGCGTAAAGCGGCTGCTGCTTTCGGGCACCGCCACGACGGGCATGCCAGGCGGGAACGCGCGGGTCCGCGTAAACCGGTTGGCCAGCGCGTCGGCGGTGAACGCCACCGCATCCACGGCGAGGTAATGTCGCCGCCACGCGGGACGCTGCCACCAGTGCGGTATGCGGTCGGCGTGATCCTGCACCACGATCGGCATCGCCGGCAGCAGTCGCGCGATCGCCGCGGCGTCCTCGCCGCGCGCCAGGCTGTGCACATGCAGAACGTCGGCACGCAGTTCGCGCAGCAAGGGCACGAGATGGCGCGCGCGGGCGGAGCCCGAATCCATACCACGCAGGTCGACGAACCGATAATCGACCCCGCGCTGCCGGAAGCGATCGTCGCACGCCGCGGCCTGCACCATCGTCACGCGGGTACTGCCCGAGGCTACCGCCTCGGGTATATCGGCCAGCGAGGGCCAGCGCGCGAAGAGCTCCCGCGGCGCGGCATCCGCTGGCGCGGGATGCAGGTTCAGCTGCACGGCACGCATGCCTAGAGTCCCGACGCCTGCGGCAGTCGCAGGCGCACGAGCCGGTTCGCGAGGTTCAGTTCCCAGGGCGTGTCGTAGCGGCGGCGACGGTAGCGCCACGAGGCCATGGCGCTGAGCCCTCGCTTGGCCCAGGCGGGAGAGCGCATGTCCTGCACCGTCGGGTAGCGGCAACGCAGCACCGTGACGAAATCGCGGATGCGCCGGCGCAGGTCGTCGCTCACCCACGGTGCATCGGCATGGCAGGCGTAGTCGACCCAACGCTTTTCGGTCCACGCCTCGGGCGTGGTGGGGAACACCACCGGTTGGCCATGGCGATCGCGCAACGGCGTCGAGGGCCGCTTGCCCCGGTCTTTCTCGTGCCGGCTGGTCTCGGGTAACGGCGTGTAGACGTAGACGATGATCTCCGCCGCGGGATTGATCTTCTTCAACTCGCGGATGAACTCGAAGGTCTGTTCGGTTTCCTCCTCGGTGTTCTCAGGCGGTGCCACCATGAACGACAGCTCGGGAATCACCCCGTGCCGTCGGCAGAGTTCCGCCACTTCGAGGGTCTGGTCCGGCCGCGTGCCTTTGCGGATCTCCTTGAGCATCGCGCCGCTGGGCGACTCCGCGCCGATGTAGGCCATGCGCAGGCGACTCTTGCGCACCTGCTTCCAGGTGCTCTCCTGGAGCTTGAGCAGCGCGTCGGACCGCGCATAGCACCACCACGGCAGCTCATGGCGAGCCATTACCTCGAGCAGCGGGATCATGTCCTCTTCGCGATCGAAGAAGTTGTGGTCAACGTACTGGATCGAATCCGCGCCCAGGTGGTGCTTGAGATAAGTCAGGTCGCGATCCAGGCGAGCCACGGCGGGCAACCGGGTCGTTCCGCCGAACATGGCCGCCACGCCGCAGAACGTGCAGCGGAAACGGCAGCCAATGGCCGCCTGGTGGGCGACGGTGCGCTCGCCCAGGAACGTGCGCGCCAGATAGCGGCGCGGATCGCCGAGCTTGTCGTACGGCAGCACCACGCCCGGATCGTCCATCGTGAAACGGCGATTGGGGTTGTGTACGAGGTGGCCGTCGGTGTCTTTCCACGAGAGCCCGGCGATTCGCGAGACATCGCGATCCGGTCGCGCGAGCGCGGCGAGCAGCTCGGGCAGGGTCTCCTCGCCCTGGCCGCGGATCGCATAGTCCACGTAGGACGCGCCCAGCGCGGTGTCGGTGTACAACGTGGGGAAGTAGCCACCCCACACGATCGGCAGGCCGGGATGACGTTCACGGACCGCGCGGGACACGGCGATCGCCGGGGCCATCTGCGGGCCGCCCATCACGCTGATGCCGACGGCATCGAAACGATCGACGTCGAGCGCGCGCAGCGTGGCGTCGACGACGTCACGATCGACGTTGCCGTCGACCACGGTGCTTCGGCCGTGGCGATCCAGCGCCGCAGCGAGATGCAGCAACGAAAGCGGGAAACGCGCGCTGGATCGCGAGGTGATGGTGGGATTGACCAGCAGGGTGTGGGGCGACGTATTCATGGGCATGACCGCGATCGGACGGAACGACGCAGGCGGAAGACGAGGGCGACGGGCACCTCCAGCGCGATCGGGTCGAAGCGCGCCCCCGGCGGTATGTCGGCCGGATCGAGCATCGGCTCCTCGACCGCGTCGATGAGCAGGCCCAGCCGGGCGCAGGCGGCATGCCAGTGGCTGTAGGTGTGGGTGCTGTGGCGCACGGCGTAGCGGCGCCCGTCCGCGCGGAAATCGCGTCGCCATCCGAGCGCCTGTCCCACCGGATGGAAATCGCTGCACAGGATCGTCCCGCCCGGCCGGGTGACACGACACAACTCGCCGAGCGCGGCCGCCAGGTCCGGCACATGCCCGAGCACGAGGCCGCAGACGGTGAGGTCGGCGCAGTCGCCGCGCAGCGGCAGCGCCGTCACGCTGCCTTCGACGAGCGCCACGCGACGACGATCGCTCTGGCCGAGCCACCCGTGCGCGCCACGCAGCATCGCCGGCGACAGGTCGACACCGGTCGCGTAACGGGCACCCCGCGCCAGCACGTGCCGAAGGTAGCGACCGCTGCCGCAACCGGCGTCGACCACCGCCATGCCGGTGAGCGCGGACGGCATCGCGGCGAGCATGGCGCGTTCTTCCGCATGCATCAGCGGGTTGTGCGCGTGGGCGGGATACGACGCGGCCCACAGCGCGTATGCCCGCACCGGGTCAAGCACGGGGGCTTCCATGGCGATCAATGCACGCGCTCCCCGACAAGACCCGGCTCGAGGGCGAAGAGCGCCGGGTCGGCGAGGCGGCGGTCGAGCAGCTTCGGGCGGCCATCGAGTTCGACCGCGACGGCGTCGACCCCGGCCGCCTCGAACCACGGCGCGAAGTCGGGGTCGGCCACGCAGGGACGACCCTCCCGCACCACGGCGCGCAGGTCGGCGCGGCGCAGGCCGACGAGCGATCGGGCCGCGTCGCCGCGATCCGCGACGATGACCAGGTCCGCCGTCGCGCCCACGCCAAGATGCCCCCGCCACGGCATGCGCAGGATGCGTGCGTTTGCTGCGGTGGCCAGCACCCAGGCCTCGTGAGGCGTCAGCCCGGCGTCGACGGCAACACCGAGCTCGTCGAGCAGGTCGCGCGACCCGGACACGCGCGAATCGCTGCCCAGCCCGAGGCGACCGGCAGCGTGCAGCCGACGGGGATCGAGCGTGCGGCCGAGCAAGCGGCGATTGCTCGCCGGGCACCAGACGACGGATGCGCCACGCGCAATCACGGCATGGATGCCTTCGGCGTCGAGTCCCACGCCATGCACGAGCACGCTATGGGCGGCCAGGCAGCCCATGGCGTCGAGTTGGGCCCACTCCTGGCGGGCACGCTCGTCGGTACCTTCGGCCAGATGGATCATCCATGGACGCGACGGCGGCGTGGCGAGAAAACTCGCGCGCACGTCGGGGCCGAACGCGGGACCGTTCAGCGTGTAAGCCCAGCCGTGTCCACGCAGCAGGGCCACCGGGAAGTCCGCGTCGTCGAGCGACGTGTCCCAGGGATCGTGGTGCGCGACCACCGTCGTGCCGGCGAGCAGGTTTTTCAGGGCGCCGTGACGCATGCGGCACGCCTTGGGCCGCGCGAGCGCCGCCTTGACCGCCGGTTCGTCGAAATGGGCCTGGAACGCGGCCATCCAGTCGTAGCTGTTCGCGAACGGCCGATCCATCGGCAACGGTGGCACGGTGTTGACATGCAGGTGCTCGTGGGCATTGATGAGCCCGGGAAAGACCAGGTGATCGCGCAGGTCGACGGCGAAACCGCCCGCCGACGTGTCCGCCACACGGCCGGCCCGCAGGTGGAGCGTCCCGCGCACCGGGCGCTCCTGTCGCACGACACCGGCGCCGTGCAGCGTCACGTCCATGCGTGCGGCCTCAACGCCGGTGCATCACGATCAGGAAATGGTCGCCCATGTCGCGCAGCACGGGCAGGTGCCCGAACCGATCGTCGATGCGTCCCAGGCGCTCGTACCACGACGGTCGCTTGCGATAGCGATCCACCATGTACGGCGGCGGCATGAACAGGCTCAGCGCCCGGTAGTCCACCAGCGAGAAGTGTTCGGCGAACGCGGCATAGAACTCACGCGGCAGGTAGTACCAGGTCCAGATCGTGTGGCGGTTCATGCCCACGGCCGTCGCGCCGCGCGAGGCGCGCACCCAGGCCCGGCGAAAGCGTCCGCGCAACGTATAGTGCGCCACTTCCCACGGACAGATCCGCCCGATCACGGAGAACACCAGGGTGCCCCCGGGCCGGATCAGGCGCGCGCACTGGGCGGCGGTCTCGCGCAGGTCGGGCGCGCAATTGAGCGGACCGAAGTTGGAATACGCGCCGTCGAACTCGCCCTCGAGCCGGTCGAGCTCCTGCACGCCCAGGTGATGCACGTCCACCCGCGATGCCACGCCGGCCTCCTCGGCGCGTGCCCGCGTGCGCTCGATCATGCGCGGCGACCAGTCGGTCGCGGTGACGTGGAAGCGGCTGCGGGCGAACTCGATCGCATCGATGCCCGTGCCGCAGCCCAGGTCGATCAACCGCGCGCCTGCGGGCAGCTTCTCGCGCACCGTCTGCCACAGCGTGTCGCGCATGCGCTGGATCAGCTCGTTGTTGCCGCGCGGGCCGTCGTAATCCGCGGCTACGCTGTCGAAGGCCTGCTGTGTCTGCGCCAGCCGATCCTCAAGCCGGGTCGGTGCCGCGATGGGGTGCCGCAGGTTCATGTCGTTATCCGCCGTGCCGGGCCTGTGTCGCGTAGGTGCCCGCCGGAGCGCGTTTGGTTGAACGGGCCCGGGCATCGGCGGCGGTGGCCGCCACGACGCCGAGCACCAGGCCGACCAGCACGCCGATGATCATCAGCGGCTTCTGCGCCGGGGCGACCGCATGGTCGGAGACGGTCACCGGCCAGGGCATCGACGTGGGGAACGTATAGGACGGCGTCATGCGCGCGTCGAAATCGCCGCGGATCTGCTTCAGGGTGCGGATGCCCGCGTCGGTGTCGGCCAGCGCGACGTTCGCCACCATCGCATCGGCGTGCGACGCGCCCTGCAGGTCGCGGGCGATGCGATCCCTGTCGCCCTGCGCGGACGCCAGGGTCTGGTCGATGTCGGCGGAGCGGGCCCGGGTGACCGCGAGCTGCGCCTGGCTGAGCGCCGCGTGGATCGCCACGAGGCGGTCCACCGTCGCCGTCGCGGCGCGACGCGCCTCGGCCGGCGAGTAGGCCCGCACGCGCAGGCGGATGAGGTTGGCGTAGGGATCGGGTTCGAGGGCCAGGCTCGCGATATAGAGGCGGCCGGCGTCGCTGTCTTTCGCGACGCCCATGCGCCGGAGTACCTCGGCCTGGAAGCCGACGCTCTGCAGGCGTTGCAGCACCCGGGCGAACGGCTCCACTTTCGGATCCATGCCCGACGGGGCGGTACCCACCTGCCCCACCTGCACGGTGGCCAACGCCTCCCACTGGTGGCGGGCCACGTGCAGCCAGGCGAAGGTGGCGGTGCACGTCGCGACCGCGACGCCGGCCATCCACAGCCAACGGCGTCGCACGACGCGCCACAGGTCGATGAGGTAGATCTCGTCGCTTTGCATCAGGGTCGACTCGTCAAGGGAAAGCGGGATCGCGGCGGCGATCGGGTAGCCACGCGGCGACCAGTTGCATCAGCAGGCACAACGCGATGAAACCGAAGTTCATCCAGATGAACGCCTGGGGCGCGAACGGCGCCATCGCGCACACGTAGGCCATGCGCAGGAAAATGAGCCATGCGAACAGTGACGGCCCGCCATGCAGGCGACGCACGCTCCAGCGCATCAGGGCGTAAAGCAGCGCGATGCCGAGCACGGCCAGCCATGGGCCGCCCGCGAGAAGGAACGGCAGGAATTCCGTGCCGACGTTGACGTTGGACGCGTCCAGTGGCAGCGGCGCGGGGACCCCACCGCCGGGCACGAGCTGGACCCGCAGGATCGACGGGTCGCGATAGCCCTTGGCCAACATCGATGCGAAGTTGTAGGGGCCGGCGGTGAGATAGAGCAGCAGCCACTGGACGCCGGCCGGCGCGGCCCGGTAAAGCGACCCGAACGGCAGCAGGACGGTGGCGACCGAACCGGAGCGCACCAGGCCGAGCACCGAAAACGCCGCCGCGCCGAGCGCGCCGAGCGCGGTCACCGCTTTCCATGGCAGCGGACGACGCGCGTCACGGCGCAGCACCGTCACCAGCGCGATCGAGAACAGCGACGCGAAGATCCGGTTGCGATCGATCACGAGTACCGGAAAGAGCAATCCCGCCGCGACGAGTCCGTAACGCAGGCCGCGCCGACGCGTGCAGAGCATGCCGATGACGGGAAGCGTCCAGCACAGGTCGGCGATCCGGCGCACATGTTCGTGGCCGCCGGTCATGGTCGCGTACGTACCGGGATCGTGCAGCAGCGCGGGCGGAAAAAGCGCGATGTCGAGCAGGCAGAAGCCCAGCACGCCGAGGCCGAACGCGAGACCGACGAAACCCTCGCGGGTGCCCACGTAGTCGCGGGCACGGCATGCCGCACGCGACGGCAGCCGATCGGACGATCGGAGGTCCAAGAGCAGTACCCCGATCGCCGCGGTGACAAGCCACAGTACGCCGCTCGCGTATCCGGCCGGAAGATCGTAGGTGAGCCACGTCACGGCGCAAGCCAGGACCATCGGCAGCGCGACGTACGCGCCGGGCCGTTGCAGGATCGGGCTCATGCGCGTTCGGCGCGCGCGGGCAGGCCGGGAAGTCGCAGGCGCCAACGCAGGCGCAGCAGCGCGTAGCAGGCGAGGCGCAGCACGACGTCGCGATACTGTGACTGAAGAAACGCGATCTTCGCCCCGATGTAATGGATCTGCGCCCGCAACAACGTGCGATAGGGTTCGTCGAACAAGGCCAGGCGGTGCATCGCGACCTGGCGCGATTCCTCCAGGTGCAGGATGCGCGTGGCCCGGTGGCGTGTCTTGCTCACGTTGCGTCCGTGCAGACGGTAGGCGCACACGCGCACGTCGATAAAGCCGATGGCGTCGCGTGCGGCGAGGCGAAGGAACAGGTCCCAGTCGTCGATGCGCAGGCCCTCGGTCCAGCGCGCCACGGTTTCCAGCTCGCTTCGCCGCAGCAGGGTCACCGGCCCGCCGATCGCCCAGCGCGAGATCACGGCACGGCGGATGCCCAGGTCGCTGAGGTAGTCTCGCTTGTCGGCCCGATGCAGGTCGCACATGCCGCTGGCATGGAGGGTTCGCCCCTCGCGATCGATGACGATCGAATCGCCGATGACCGCGCCCTTGCGCGGGTGCGCCCTGAGGTAATCGACCAGCGTCCGCAGGCTCCCAGGCAGGAAGTAGTCGTCGCTCGCACCGATGCGCAGCAGCTCGCCGCGCGCCCGGGCTGCCAGCTCGTTGAGCGTGGTGGCGATGCCCCGGTTATCGCGCTGCACGAATTCGCAGCGCACCTCGTGTCCGTGGCGGGCGATCCATCCGGCGATGCGTTCGGCCGTCTTGTCCGTGGAGCCGTCGTCGATGATGACCACCTCCTTCGCCGGGTAAGAATCCTCCAGCACGCTGTCGAGGCAACGCTCGACGAAGTCCTCGTGGTTATAGGCGGGAATCAGGATCGACACCATCGGCGTCTCGTCGGTCGCATGACCGGTCATCGGGCGCCCCCTGCGAGGTAACGGCGCACCACGACCGCGTTGAAGGCCAGGTACGCCAGATAGTTCACCACGAACGCATACATCGCCCCGACCAGGCCGAAGCGTGCGGCGCCTACGTGGACCAGCACCAGGTAGCTGAGCGCGAAAGCGCACTCGGAGACCACATAGAGCCTCGTCATCGCTTTGGCGAGCATCAGGTAGGACATCACGAACGCGGCGATCTTGATCACGTCACCGCACAGCTGTGGGGCGTACAGGTCGTTCGCCGCGGCGAAATCGCCGCTGAAAAGCAGGCGCGTGACGATGTCGCGCAGTACGTAGATGGCCAGCGCCATCGCGACCACGGCGGGCATCAGCCAGCGCCACGCCTGCCGCAGTTCATGACCGATCGCCGCCGGGTCGGTCGTCCCCGCGAGCCGGGGCAGGTAATAGACGTTGATGGCGCTGGTGACGAAAAGCAGGTAGGCGTCGGAGACGCGGGTCACGGCCTGCCAGTAGCCGACCTGGTCCCACCCGAACGACGCGGCCAGGTGATCGCGGACCGCGATGTTCACCAGCGGCGGCAGCAAGGCGGACGTGAGCGACATCGCCGAGAACGCCGCGAGCCGGCGCGTCATCCGCGCGTCGAAGCGGGCGCGCAGCATCGACGGGTCGAAGTAGGGGCTGCGCCACCACGCCGGCAACCCGACCACCAGCCAGAGCAGTTGGCCCAGGACGAGGGCAAGCAGGGCACCATACACGCCCCACGCGTGGGCGAGGCCGAGCGCCAGCGCCACGCTCAGCAGCGAGCCCGCGACCTGGATGAGCGCGAGTCGGCGCACGTCCATGAAACCGTTGATCACCGCGAGCAGGTAATTGACCAGGGCGATGCCGACGAGCGCCATGGCGAGCACGCGGATCAGGCCCTCGTAACCGGCGTCGCCCAGCAAAGCCTCGGCCAGCGGCCGACTGAACAGCAGCGCCAGGCAGCCCATCAGGCACGAGGCCGCGATGGCGTAAGCCAGGGCGGAAGACAGCAGGCGCGACAACCGGGCCGGATCGTGCCGGTACTGGGCCACGTACTTGACCACGCCGGCATGGATGCCCCCGCCCGCGAACACCGCGAGCAGCGACATCAGGCTCATGAACTGGCCCAGGCGGCCCACGCCCACCGGGCCGGCGAGCCATGCCACGAGCTTGACCACCACCAGCGCCGCACCCAGACGCGCGGCCGTGCCCAGGGCGGACCAGGCGCCGGCGCGCACGATATTCATCGACCGGCCCCGAACGACAGGCACGCATCGATGACGTGGCCGATGGCGGCGCTGTCCAGCGTCGGGCTCATCGGCAGGCTCAGCACTTCGCGATGCAGGCGATCGGCGATCGGCAGGTCGAGCGTCGACTCGCCCGCGTAGGCGGGCTGCCGGTGCGGCGGCACCGGGTAGTGCACGAGCGTCTGCACGCCCAGGTCGCCCAGGTGGCGCTGCAGGGCGTCGCGATGCGCGCTGCGCACCACGAACAGATGCCACGCGTGCGCCTCGCCCTCCTCCACGTGCGGCAGCACGATAAGCGGATGACGGATGGCGCGCAGGTAGCGCCGTGCCACGGCGCGACGCGCCGTGGTGTCGTCGTCCACGTGACGCAGCTTCACGCGCAGCATGGCCGCCTGGATCTCGTCCAGCCGTGAGTTCACGCCCCGGTAGAGATGCTCGTACTTCACCTCCGAGCCATAGTTGCGCAGGGCGGCCACGCGCCGGGCGAGGCGATCGTCGGCCGTGACCACCGCGCCGCCGTCGCCCAGGGCGCCGAGGTTTTTCGACGGAAAGAAGCTGAAGCCCGCGGCGTCGCCGAACGCGCCGGCACGGATACCGTCCCGCGACGCCCCGTGCGCCTGCGCGGCGTCTTCGATCAGGCGCAGGCCATGACGCGCGGCGATGTCGCCCAGGGCCGCCATGTCGGCCAGCTGACCGTAAAGGTGCACGGCGAGGATGGCCCGCGTGCGCGGCCCGATCGCCGCCTCCACGTTCACCGGATGGAGATTGAACGTGGCCTCGTCCGGTTCGACCGGCACCGGCCTCAGGCCCGCCTCGCTGATGGCGAGAAAGCTCGCGATGAACGTGTTCGCGGGCACGATCACCTCGTCGCCCGCGGCGAAGTCGCCCAGGTCGCGGTACGCGCGCAGGATCAGCGAGAGCGCATCCAGGCCGTTGCCCACGCCGAGCGCATGGCGGACCCCGCACCACGCGGCGAACTCGCGCTCGAACGCGGCCAGCTCGTCGCCCAGCACGTACCGGCCCGAGTCGATGACACGGCCCACGGCGGCCTTGAGCTCATCGGCGTGACGCGCATTGACGTCGCCGAGGCTGAGGAACGGCACCGTCACGGCGGGGGCATCCGTCAGCGCCCCGGCCATGCGACCACGCCCTCCGCGTAGGCCACGGTGCGCGACTCGCGCAGGAACTGATCGTAGTCGGCGATGTAGTCCGCCGGATCGTACGCATGATCGGCCAGCACCATCAGCACGCAGTCGTCGGTGAAGTCGTACAGCTCGCGCCATACCATGCGGCCGATCAGCAGACCCTGCGCCGGGTCGCACAGTCGCGTCTCGACCGGAC
>CAJYHU010000494.1 GCA_913774655.1 uncultured Luteibacter sp.
CACGATGGGTGGCTCAGGCGATGTGGACGCGCTCGTCGCCGGTGGCGGCGACGACCGTGCCGATCACGCGCGACGCGAGGCCGTGGCCGTTCAGCACGGCCTGCGTGGCATCGACCTGGTCCGCCGCGATCAGTACGGTGAAACCAATGCCGCAGTTGAAGGTGCGCCACATCTCGTCGCGGGCGACGTTGCCTTCGCGCTGCAGCCACTGGAACACCGGCGGCAGCTCCCACGACGATGCGTCGATCGACAGGCCCAGGCCGTCGGGCACCACGCGGATGATGTTTTCCTTCAGGCCGCCGCCGGTGATGTGCGCCATGCCGTGGACCGTCACCTTGCCTAGCAGGTCGAGGATCGGCTTGACGTAGATCGTGGTCGGGGCCATCAGCGCGTCGACCAGCGGGACGCCGCCCAGGTCGGCATCGAGCGGCGAACCGGCGCGTTCGAGGATGCGCCGCACCAGCGAGTAACCGTTGGAATGCGGGCCGGACGAATCGATGCCCAGGATGACGTCGCCCTCGACGATGGCCGAGCCGTCGTTCATCGCGGACTTCTCGACGGCGCCGACGGTGAAGCCGGCCAGGTCGTATTCGCCGGGCGGGTACATGTCGGGCATTTCGGCGGTTTCGCCGCCGATGAGCGCGCAGCCGGCGAGTTCGCAGCCCTTCGCGATGCCGGACACGACCGATGCGGCGGTGTCGACGTCGAGCTTGCCAGTGGCGAAGTAGTCGAGGAAGAACAGCGGCTCGGCGCCCTGCACGAGTACGTCGTTGACGCACATGCCGACCAGGTCGATGCCGATGGTGTCGTGCCGGCCCAACTGCTGGGCGAGCTTGAGCTTGGTGCCCACGCCGTCGGTGCCGGACACCAACACGGGCTCCTTGTAGCGCCCCGACAGGTCGAACAGGCCGCCGAAGCCACCCAGCCCGCCCATGACCTCCGGGCGGAAGGTGCGCTTGACCATCGGCTTGATGCGCTCGACGAGCGCGTTGCCGGCATCGATGTCGACGCCCGCGTCGCGGTAGGTGAGGGAGCCCTGGTCGGTGGACATGGACGGTTCCGGCACGTTGGAAACCGCGAATGATAGCAGGGCCGCCGACGCCCCAGGAGGCTTCACGCCGCGCTGGATGGACGGCATGGCAAGCTTTGGGCAGACTTCCCGCCTTCACAGAGCGACGTGCCGCCATGCGCCCAGACCGTTTCCTCGCCTTCCTGATGCTCCTCGCGCTGGCCTTCGCCGGGCCGGCCCTGGCGCAGACCGCGATGTATACGGTCACCGTGCCTGTCAGCGACACCAGCGCCGCCGTGCGCGACCAGGCCTTCGCCACCGGCCTCACCCAGGTCCTTGCCCGGGCCAGCAACGGTGCCGACCCGCGCGGCAAGCCAGGGTACGCCGATGCCATGAAACAGCCGGGCGGCCTGGTCCAGCAATACCAGTATTCGCGCACGGGCGGCGCCAACGGCGCACCGCTCAGCCTCGATATCACCTTCGACTCCGGCGCCATCCGTCGCGTGCTGGCCGTTGGCGACGCCGCCATCGCGGCGCCGCGCCCCCCGGTGCTGGTCATCGCCCATGACGCCTCGGGCAAGCTGCTGGGCGCCCAGGATCTCGCGCCGCTCGCCCAGGCGGCGGATACCCGCGGTTACCCGGTGGTGACCCCGAAGGCCGGCGACAGCCTCGATGCCGACGCGCTGCTCAAGGGCGACCCGGCCGCGCTCGCCGCGGTGGCGCGCCAGTACAACACCTCCAACGTGCTGGTCGGCAAGCTCGGTGCCGATGGCGGCATCGACTGGACCCTGGTTTCCGGCGGCCAGCACAGCGACTGGAAAGACAGCGGCGAAGCCCGCGGGGCGTTGCTCGCCAACGGCGCCAACGCCATGGCTGACAAACTCGACCGCCAGTTCGCGGCGGCCCAGAGCGGCAGCACGAGCGGCAAGGTGTGGGTGACCGGCCTGAACTCGGCCATGGACTACGCCGGCCTGCTTTCCACGTTCGAGAACGACCCCTCGATCAAGTCGGTAGCGCCGCTGGAAGCCAGTCCCGAAGGCGTGCTGCTCAACGTCAGCGCCTCGGCCCCGCTCGCCCGGCTGATCGCCGGTTACGCGACGGGCGGCCATGTGCTGGTCGGCGACGCCCACCCCGGCGCCGACCTGGCCGTGCGCTGGGTGCCATAAAGCCATTTCTTTCACGTCGGGATGGGCCTGATCGGCCCCAGCCGCGCCGATCGCCCACGGACCGCGGCGATCGCCACCTCGCTCATCAGGGAATCGCATGACCCACGACAATTCGCGCCGCTGGCAGCTCCTCGGTCTGGCTGCCGTCATCATCTTTGTGATCTGGCTGCTGGCGCCGGTGCTCATGCCGTTCGCCCTGGCGGGCATGCTGGCCTATCTGGGCGATCCCCTGGCCGACCGCCTCCAGCGGTTGGGCATGGGTCGCACCTGGGCGGTAAGCATCGTGTTCACCGTGATCGCCGTCATCTTCATCGGCGTCGTGCTGCTGCTGATTCCCCTCATCACGCACCAGGTGGAAAACCTCTCGGAAAATCTCCCGCATTACGTGGAATGGGTGCGTGGCGTCGCGCTGCCGTGGCTGCAGCAACGGCTGCACCTGGATCCGGGCACCTTCGACACCGACCGTGTGCTGGCGACGATCCGCGAACACATCGGTTCGATCGGCTCCATCGCCGCGCGCACCGTGGCGAAGGTCACCCAGTCGGGCATGGGCATCATCACGTGGATGACCAACGCCGTGCTGATCCCGGTGGTGGCCTTCTACCTGCTGCGCGACTGGGACACGATGATCGCCCACATCCAGCGCCTGCTGCCGCGCTCGATCGAGCCGACCGTGGTGCGCCTGTCGCGTGAATCGGACCAGGTGCTCGGTGCGTTCGTTCGCGGCCAGCTGCTGGTGATGCTGGCGCTGGGCGTGTTCTATGGCCTGGGCCTGACGATCGTCGGTATCTCGATCGGCCCGCTGATCGGCATGATCGCCGGCCTGCTCAGCTTCGTGCCGTACCTGGGCTTCATCATCGGCTTCGTGGCCGCGATGATCGCGGCCCTCGTGCAGTACGGCGACTGGCTGCACGTGATCCTGGTGGTGGTGGTGTTCACCATTGGCCAGTTGCTCGAAGGGTATGTCCTGGTGCCCCGCCTGGTGGGCGGCAAGATCGGCCTGCACCCGGTGGCGGTGATCTTCGCCGTGCTGGCCGGTGGTCATCTGTTCGGTTTCCTCGGCGTACTGCTCGCGCTGCCGGCCGCGTCGGTGGTCATGGTGCTGCTGCGCTACGTGTTCGCGCGCTACCGCGAGAGCCCGCTCTACAACGATCCCGCGCCACGGTCGGAAACGGCCCGGCTCGACGTCGAGGTCGACGTGCGCGTGAACGGCACGCCCCGCCCGCCGGGCGACGGGGTGCCATGACCAGCCCGCAGCTTCCGCTCGCGCTGCGCTGGCCGCGTCGCCAGCGCTTTGAGCATTTCCACGCGGGCGAAAACGCGGCGGCGGTCGAGGCGTTGCGGGCGGCGGCCTCCCACGGGTCGGCACCTTGGGTGTTCGT
>CAJYHU010000495.1 GCA_913774655.1 uncultured Luteibacter sp.
CCGACGTCGTTCGCGGCGATCATGTCCAGCCCCTTGCGCCGCAGCTTGTCTTGCGCGTAACGCGCCAGCTCGTGCGTTTCGGCGGCAAAGCCCACCAGGAACGGCGGCCTCGGGCGCGCCGCCACGGCGGCGAGGATGTCGGGATTTTCGGTGAGCTCAAGGCGCAGCGGCGCGCCGTCGTGCTTCTTCAGTTTCTGCCCGGCGGCCTGTTCGGGACGGTAATCGCCGACCGCGGCCGCGCCGATGTAGATGTCGCTGCCGTCGCAGGCCGCGAGCACCGCGTCGTGCATCTGTCGCGCGCTGCGCACGTCCACGCGGGCGACGCCGGCTGGCGTGGCCAGCGCGACGGGACCGGCGACCAGGGTGACGTCGGCGCCGGCCTCGCGCGCGGCGTCGGCGATGGCGAACCCCATGCGTCCCGAGCTGCGATTGCCGATAAAGCGCACCGGATCGATGTCTTCGTAGGTGGGGCCGGCGCTGACCACGACCTTGCGTCCGCGCAGCGGCCCGTCGCCGAACGAGGCAACGAGAACGTCGCGCAGCGCGTGCGGCTCGAGCATGCGGCCCGAGCCAATGTCGCCACACGCCTGGTCGCCGTCGGCCGGGCCGAGGATGGCTACCCCGCGGGCGCGCAACGTGGCGACGTTGGCCTGCACGGCCGCATGCGCCCACATCTGCTGGTTCATGGCCGGGGCCACGTAGACCGGCGCCGCGGTCGCCAGTGCCACGGTGGTGAGGAGGTCGTCGGCCATGCCGTGCGCGAGGCGTGCAAGCGTATCGGCACTGGCCGGCGCGACCAGCAGCCGCTCGGCCCATCGCGCCAGCTCGATGTGTCCCATCGCCGCCTCGCCGTGTTCGTCCCACAGGCTGACCCGCACCGGTTGCCCGGAAAGCGCCTGGAAGGTGGTCGGCGTGACGAAATGCGTGGCGCCTTCGGTCATCACGACGCGCACCTCCGCGCCGAGGTCGCGCAGGCGCCGGACGAGCTCGCATACCTTGTAGGCGGCGATGCCGCCGGTGACGCCGATCAGGATGCGACGCTGGCGAAGGCTCATGGCGAAACGGCGCGGGTGCGAAAGGCTGGCTAGCTTAACGGATTGCGCCGGTGACGGTCGCGTGCGCGCACGATCCGCCGCATTTTTCAGAATCGTTCTATCGCCACCCGCGCGTGACAAGCCTACCGTGTGTCGCTTGGCATCCGCCTACGCCTCGACAGGACGCAGCCCCATGAAACCGGCATCTCCGCTCCGCCCCCCGGTGCGCGACGGCGACCCCTCCGCCACGTTCGGTCCCCGTCCCATCCCCCAGTGGCCGGAGGGCGAGCGACCCCGTGAGCGCCTGCTGCGCCACGGTGCCGCCGCGCTGTCCGACGCCGAGCTGATCGCCGTGCTGCTGGGCAACGGCACGGCGGGACACGATGCCGTGGCGACCGGGCGCACCCTGCTCAGCAAAGCCGGCAGCCTCGGCCGCCTGCTCGCCGATCCCGATCACATGCCGGCGGTGCGCGGAGTGGGGCCGGCCAAGCGCGCGCGCATCGTCGCGGCGCTGGAGCTCGCGCGCCGCTCGCTGGGCGAAGGCCTGACCGAACTGCCTCGCGTGGACAACCCCGCCGACAGCGCCGATTACCTCAAGGCGCGGCTGTGCCACCTGCCCTACGAGGCCTTCGCCTGCCTGTTCCTCGACGCCCGGCATCGCATCCTGGCCTACGAAGAACTCTTCCGCGGCACGATCGACGCCGCCAGCGTCTATCCGCGCGAAGTGGTCCGGGCTTGCCTGCGACACCACGCCTGCGCGGTCATACTCGCCCACAATCATCCATCCGGGGTCGCCGAACCGAGCCGTGCCGACCGCGAGATCACGCGCGTGCTCGTCGACGCGCTGCGGCTCATCGACATCCGCGTCCTCGATCACGTGGTGATCGGCCGCGGCGAGCCCGTGTCGATGGCCGAACGCGGGCTGCTCTGATGCCGGGCCACACGAAAAAACGTTCTTCACGGAAGTCCGGGCACCCTCCCGGCGATCAACCGTGTGGCCCGGAGGATGGTTCGATCCCGCGAGCCGTGGGGCTGTCGCGACCTTGTGGCGCCAGAGCGCGTTGCACCCGGGCGTTTCGCAGGGAGGCCTTGGCGTCCGAGCCGGCGGCAAGGCCTGCATCGTTGCGGCATCCCCGCGCGTTCGGGATGAAAAAAAAACGGCGCGAGTGCCGCTCGCGCCGTCATGGGTCACCTTTCGAGGGGAGGGGTCTGGATAACCCGTCGTGCCTTGGGCCGGGGAGACACCGGGCACGAGGGAAAGTGTGACGATCACCTGTGACAGCGCCATGACGTGCCGGAAAACGCGAGGTTACCGGCCAGGTGCCGTTGACTTATGCACATTCGTCCTGATTCGCAGTTGCCCGTCACAGCTGCGACACGGCCACAGGTCGTTCACACAAATCATTGATTTTTAAGGGACGAAGGTGTGACGAACCGGAGTCACGGGGTGATGTCGGTGCCGCGACGGGGTGGGCGGCATTCTTGCCCACAGAGTTATCCACAGGCTTGTGCATCACCGGAACAAGGTTGGCAGGCGGTGCCCAGACCCCTTTCTGATAGGATTGCCGGTTCCATGTCCGCATCGCGACTCCCGTGAAACAAGAGCTCAACCAACTCCTCCTGCAGGCCATCGACGCGCTGCGGGAGTCAGGCCAGCTGCCGTCCGATGTCGTCGTCCCGCCGTTCGTGATCGAGCGCACGCGCAGTCGCGAGCACGGTGACTTCGCGACCAACGCCGCCATGCTCATGGCCAAGTCGGCAGGCCGCAAGCCGCGCGACATCGCGACCGACCTCGTGGCGGCCCTACCCGCCTCGCCGATGGTCGGCAAGGTGGACGTGGCCGGCCCGGGCTTCATCAATTTCTTCCTCGCCCCCGCGGCCTTCCACGCCGAAATCGAGCGGACGCTGGTGGAGGGCGACCGCTATGGCCGCCATGATGGCGGCCAGGGTCGCACGGCCGGCGTGGAATTCGTCTCCGCCAATCCTACCGGCCCGCTTCACGTCGGCCACGGTCGCGCCGCCGCCATCGGCGACAGCATCAGCCGACTGCTCGACGCGTCCGGCTGGAAGGTCGTCCGCGAGTTTTACTACAACGACGCCGGCGTGCAGATCGCCAACCTGGCCCTGTCCACCCAGGCTCGCGCCAAGGGCATCGGCCCGGACGACGCCGGCTGGCCGGAGTCGGGCTACCGGGGCGACTACATTGCCGACGTGGCCCAGGCGTTCCTGGCGAAGGCATCCGTCGATGCCGACGGCGAGACGGTCACCGCGAGCGGGGACGCGGACAACCTCGACGACGTGCGCCGCTTCGCCGTGGCCTCGTTGCGCCACGAGCAGGATCTCGACCTCAAGGCGTTCGGCGTCGGCTTCGACGTCTA
>CAJYHU010000496.1 GCA_913774655.1 uncultured Luteibacter sp.
GGCATTTCAGCCACGAGGAGGCATAGGCGATGAGCGCGAAACCCGCGGCGTGGGACTCGGGAAAACCGTAGCTGCCGAAACCTTTGATCTGGTCGAGGATCTGCTGGATGAATTCGGGCGAATAGCCGTGGCCGGTCATGGCTGAGCGGATATCCGGCTCGAAATGGTCCAGCCCGCCGCGACGCTTCCAGGCGGCCATGGACCGACGCAATTCATCGGCCCGGTCCGCGCTGAAATCTGCCACCTTCTGGAGAAGCGCCATGACCTGTTCCTGGAAGATCGGTACGCCGAGCGTGCGTCCCAGCACCGATTCGACCTCCTTTTCGTAGACGATGTCCTTGGGATCCATCCGACGCCTTTCGAGGTACGGATGCACCATGCCGCCCTGGATGGGACCGGGGCGCACGATGGCGACCTGCACCACCAGGTCGTAGTACGTCGCCGGTTTCAGGCGCGGAAGCATCGACATCTGCGCACGCGATTCGATCTGGAAGACGCCGACGGTGTCGGCCCTCTGGATCATCGCGTAGGTCGGTTTGTCGTCGTGGTCGATGTCGGCGATGCAGCGGTAGTCGAGGCCTGCGTGTTCGCGTAACAGGTCGAACGCCTTGCGCATGCAGGTGAGCATGCCCAGGGCGAGGCAATCGACCTTGAGGAGCTTCATGGTTTCCAGGTCGTCCTTGTCCCACTGAATCACCGTGCGGCCATCCATCGAGGCGTTCTCGACGGGTACGAGATGATGCAACGGCGTGTCGGAAATGACGAAGCCGCCGACATGCTGGGACAGGTGACGGGGCATGCCCTGCAGTTCGTACACGAGACGCATGAGCAGGCGCAGAGTGTCGCTTTCGGTATCGAAGCCGCGCTCTTCCAGCCGCTGACGGATAGGAACCTCGCCGTGCGCGTGCGAGTAGGCGCGGCTGAGCTGGTCGAGCTGGTCTTCGGACAGGCCCAGCGCGCGACCCACGTCGCGCGCCGCGCTTTTCGGGCGGTAGCTGATGACCGTGGCGGCGAGGGCGGCGCGATCGCGGCCGTATTTGTCGAACACGTATTGCAGCACTTCTTCACGGCGTTCGTGTTCGAAGTCGACGTCGATGTCCGGTGGTTCGTTGCGTTCGGACGAGATGAATCGCTCGAACAGGGTGGAAATCTGTTCGGGATTCGCCTCGGTGATGCCCAGGCAGAAACAGACGATGGAATTGGCCGCCGACCCGCGCCCCTGGCAGAGGATGCCCTTGCCGCGGGCGAAGCGCACGATGTCTTCGACGGTCAGGAAGAACGCTTCATAGGCTTTCGCCGCGATCAGCGCGAGTTCTTTCTCGATACGGGCGACATGGTTTTCGCGCTGGGCCGGTTCGGGCCAGCGACGCTCGGCGCCTTCGTACGTCAGGCGACGCAGGTGTTCGCTCTGCGTCAGCCCGTCGGGGACGAGTTCGCGCGGATAGACGTAGTTGTTCCGGCTGATGTCGAAGCCGGTGCAGCGGGCCGCGACCACCAGCGTCTGCTCGATGAGGTCGTGCGGGTAGACGTGGGCGAGCGCCTGCCGTGTACGCAGGTGGCGCTCGCCGTTGGGAAACAAGGCCCGGCCCGCCTCGCCGATGGTCGTGTTGAGGCGGATGGCGGTCATGACATCCTGGAGGCGACGCCTCGCACGCACGTGCATGTGCACGTCGCCGGTGGCGACGCAGGGCAGGACGTGTCTTTGGCCGAGGTCACGCAGCCGGGCCAGGTCGCGTTCGTCATCCTGTCCGCGATGCAGTTCGACGGCCAGCCAGGCGCGTCCGGCGAAGTGCGCGCCGACCCAGGCCGCGCGCTCCTCGTGCACCGACGCCGCGGCCGCCGCCAGTGGACCGGGTGCCCAGAGCACGCAAAGACCGTCGCCCAACGAGGCCATATCGGCGCGGGTGAGGGTGTAGGTGCCCTTGGCCGCGCGACGGCGACCTAGCGTGATGAGGCGGCAGAGTTCGGCATAGCCTGGCTGGTTTTCGACCAGCAGCACGAGCACCGTGCCGTCGTCGAGCCGGAACTCGCTGCCGACGATCAGGGGGAGGGCGGCGTCGCGAGCGGCTTCGAGGGCACGCACGATACCGGACAGGGAGCATTCGTCGGTGATCGCCAGCGCCGCGTAACCGAGCTCCCGCGCGCGGGTGAAGAGTTCGCGCGCGCTGGATGCGC
This sequence comes from uncultured Luteibacter sp., assembly GCA_913774655.1. Classification (GTDB taxonomy): domain Bacteria; phylum Pseudomonadota; class Gammaproteobacteria; order Xanthomonadales; family Rhodanobacteraceae; genus Luteibacter; species Luteibacter sahnii. The sequence continues at coordinate 2,176 of CAJYHU010000496.1, forward strand.
CGCGCTGGAAGCTGAAATCGCTGAGCGCATGCAACTCGGCGTAGGGCGGTGGCGTCGGGTCGTCGTCGTTGGCCGCCTGTTGCGGCAGGGTCCATGCCATGCGCATCGTGCCTCAGGCAAACCAGCCGTGAAGCATCCATTCGCCGTCGCGCGAGCCGGCGGGGCGATAGGCCCAGGCCTGTTGGCCCTGGGGTGTGCGGACGATGTAGTAATCGCGCCGCACGTCCCCGTCGTCCCACCAGCCGCTTTCGATGCGTTCGGGACCGGCCAGCAAGACCGGATCGGTGCCCAGGGGTTCCGGCCGGCGCAGCAGCCACAGTGGCCGGCGCTGCATCGGTGGCGACACGGGGGCATGGGGCGCGGCATAGCGCCAGGCGCGTTCCGGCCGATGGTCGGCGACCTGCTCGATCTGCTTCAGCGCCGCATCGCCGAGCCGGGCGCGGAGGCGTTCGTCCAGCGTGGCCCAGTCCAGGCCATCGCCCTTGATGGGTTCGAAGAGGTCGCGGACGGGCGGACGGAAGGTCGGCAACTCGTCGGCGTGCAGTTCGAGCGCGCGCGCGGGCGAGTCCAGCGTTGTGCGTTCCAGTCGTGTACGGGCCAGTTCGAAAAGCCGTTCGGCATCGCGTTGCGGCGCCGCCATGGCCACGACGACACGGGTGCTTTCCCCGCGGGCGTGTTCCAGCGTGAGCGTGAACCGTTGCACTCCGCCGTCGCGGGCGGCGAGTTGGTTGGCCAGCGCGCGCGTCAGGCGGCGTAGCGGGAACAGCAGGGGTTGGCTGCCGTCGAGTTCGGCGTCGAATTCGATCCGCTGACGGAAGTCGGCGGGCGGTTGCCAGGCGGGAAGGGCCGTGGGTGCTTCGCCGCGCAGACGGTCGAGCCAGCCCAGGGCCTGCCTGCCGATGCGTCGGGTGAGTTCCGGTCGAGGCAGGTGAAACACCTCATCGAGCCGACGGAACCCCATGGCTTGAAGCCCCTTGATCGCCGCAGTGGGCAGGCCGCTCTGGGTGAGCGGCAAGCTGCCGAGCAGACGACGCACGCCATCGATGTCATGCAACGCCAACCCGTCTGCGCTGGCGGCGAATACCCAGGCGGCGGCGGGAAACGGGGTGGCCGCGATCGTGTGGGTGTGGCCCTGGGCCGAGAGCCCCTCCCGAAGCTGCTCCACGAGTCGGGGCCAGCCGTCGAAAAGCCGCAGGCTCGCGCCGACTTCCATGAGGATGGCCTGGGGCGGTACGAGACTGACGTGCCCGCTGAACTGGTAACACCACGCGGCCAGTTCGGCGAGCAGGCTCGCTTCAGCATCGCGATCGCGAAGGCGAACGACCAGGGCCGGGCAAAGAGCCCGCGCGGCGGCCAGGCTTTGCCCGCGACGCACGCCCTGGATAGCGGCCTCCGCGTTCGGCAGGGCGATCAGGCGCTGGCGAGCCTGCTGGTCGACCAAGGCGGAGGGGCCTGCCTCCGGTGCCGCGGCGAAGGCGGCGGAGAACGCCAGGCCGGGGAAACGGAGACAGGCCCAAAGCATGGCTGCGACCAGGCGGCGGAAACGATGTGCCCGGCATGACGATGGATGAGGGACATCGCCATGCCGGACAAACCTCAGGCCCGCATGCGCAGCAGCGGAGCGGTGGTGGTCAGCAGGCCACGCGACTTGAGCACATCCACGTAGGTGGCTTCGTCGCTGTTGCTGACCTTGATGCGCAGGGCGGCCGGACTGTTCTGCCCGGCATAGGACGCATCGCGGAAAATCAGGGCGCAGGCGTCGCCGCTTTCGGCGGCCAACTGCAGCCGACGCAGGCTGCGGTAATCGATGTCGGGAGCCAGCCAGCCCACCACGGCGCCGCAGCATCCCGAGCGAAGGCATTGCTCCATGCTCCAGGCGGCCTCGCTGGCGCCGGCCTGGATCTCGTGCAGGAAGCGCAGGTCGACGCCCGCCGCGGCCAGCGCGGGGGCATAGGGCACATGCGGCGGCGCGACGAAGATGACCCGGCGGTGTTCCTGGGTGAGGGCGGCGAGGGCGGGCATGACCAGGTCGAGTTCACCCAGGCCCTGGTGTTCGAAGAGGATTTCGCTGAGCGCACCCTGGGGCCAGCCACCGCCCGGCAGCTTCGCGTCGAGCGAGGTCCAGCCCGTGGACAGCGCGCGCATACGCGGCTGGCGGTCGGCGGAGCGGCGCCAGATACCGGGATGGTCCAGCACCTGGGCAAGGGACGGCGTGGCGATGGCGTTCATGGTCAGGCCCTGCGGATGATGCCGACGTAACGCCCTTCGATGGCGAACTCGTGCCGGCGTGGATCGACCTCGATGGGATCGAAGTCGGGGTTTTCGGGAAGCAGCAGGAGGCGGTCGCGCTCGTGCTTCAGGCGTTTGACCGTCACCTCGTCGTCGAGACGCGCCACGACGATCTGGCCGTCGGTCGCGGTATGGGTGCGGTGGACGGCGAGCAGGTCGCCGTCGAGGATGCCGGCATCGCGCATGCTCAGGCCCACGACGCGCAGGAGGTAATCGGCACGCGGATGGAACAGCGCCGGTTCGACCTCGAGCTGGGCTTCGATGTTTTCTTCGGCGAGGATGGGCGAGCCGGCGGCGACGCGACCGATCAGCGGCAGGGCGGCGAGGGCCGCGGCGCGCGTGACCCGCCCGTGGTCGCCGGAGAGACGCAGGCCGCGGTGCTGGGGCGAACGCTCGAGCATGCCCTTGCGCACCAGGGATTCCACGCAGGCCTGGGCCGAGCTGTGGCTGGGAAAGCCCAGGGCGTCGGCGATCTCGCGCAAAGTGGGCGGCAATCCCTGGGCCTGCAGGTAGTCCCGCAGGAAGGTCAGGGTGCGCTGCTGGCGCTCGGTAAGCGGTGGATTCGGCATGCGTACATTTGTACACAGGCGCGTGCGCGCTTGCAAGCGCGGCGTGAGATGTCACGCAAACGTGCATCGCGTTTGCACGTTGTTGCATGTTTTATTACATTGATGCCTGATTACGTGATGGCCTGCTCATGAATCCTGTACGCGCCACCCGTCTGATCTTTCTTCTTTCCGGCATCGGCATGGCGAGTTGGGCACCCATGGTGCCGTACGCCAAGGCCCGGCTTGACCTGGACGACGGCATGCTCGGCCTGGTGTTGCTGTGCATGGGCTGCGGCGCGGCGGGCGCCATGCCCCTGGCAGGCTTCCTGACCCACCGCTTCGGCAACCGTGACGTGATCGGCGTGTCCGGGTTGCTGGTCTGCCTCGCGCTCCCGTTGCTCACCCTGGCGCCGAGCGCCGGGTGGCTGGGCGTGGCGCTGCTGTTCTTCGGCGCGGCCCTGGGACTCGTCGACGTGGCGATGAACGCGCACGCGGTGGACGTCGAAAAGCGCGAGGCCCGGCCGATGATGTCCGGCTTCCATGGGCTCTTCAGCGTGGGTGGCCTCGTGGGGTCCGCCGGCATGGCCGCCTTGCTGAAAGCCGGCGCGCCGCTCACGGGCAGCGCCGTTGCTGTTTCGCTGGCGCTGCTGGCCATCGTGCTGACCCAGTGGCGGCACTTCCTCGTGCGCCACGATGAGGCCCACGCCGATACGCGCGCGCCGTTCCGCATGCCGGGCGGTGCGGTGTTCCTGCTCGGGTTCCTCTGCATGGTGGTGTTCCTGGCCGAAGGGTCGATGCTCGACTGGAGCGCGGTGTTCCTGCGTTTCTCTCGCGGTTTCGATGCCTCCTCGGCCGGCCTGGGCTACGCGGCGTTCTCGGTGGCGATGGCGGTGTGTCGCCTGATGGGTGACCGGATCACCGCACGCGTGGGGCCGGTCGCCATCGTGCGCGCGGGCAGCCTCATCGCCGCCGCCGGCTTCCTCGCGGCCACGACCCTCCCTTGGGGGCCGGCCGCCTTGTTCGGCTTCGTGCTCGTCGGCATCGGCGCGTCCAACATCGTGCCGGTGCTGTTCAGCGCCGCGGGCCGCCTCGGTGGGGCGTCGCCGGGCGTCGGCATCGCCATCGTCACCGCGCTGGGCTACGCCGGCATGCTCGCCGGTCCCGCCGGCATCGGTTTCGCCGCCCGCCTGAGCAGCCTGCCGCTGGCCCTGACCGGCGTGGCCGGCCTGCTGGTGATCGTTTCCCTTTGCGCGTCGATCGCGCGCCGCTGACCGGAGTACCGCACATGCATACCCATCGCGAGGTCGTGATTTTCGATTTCGGCGGCGTGCTCGTCGACTGGAATCCCCGACATCTCTATCGCAAGCTGTTCGGCGACGACGAAGAGGGGATGGAGCGGTTTCTCGCCGAAGTGACCACCAATGCCTGGAACCTCCAGCAGGATGCGGGGCGGCCCTGGCGCGAAGCGGTGAGCCTGCTCACGGCGGAGTATCCGCAACACGCCGAACTGATCGCCGCCTATCACGATCGCTGGCCGGAAACCCTCAAGGGGCCGATCGACGACAGCATCGTGATCCTGCACGACCTCAAGCAGGCGGGGCATCCGCTGTACGGCCTTACCAACTGGTCGCACGAGACGTTTCCGTTCGCCCGTGAGCGGTATCCGTTCTTCGGCTGGTTCGACGGCATCGTGGTATCGGGCGAGGAGGGCACGATCAAGCCCGATCCGAAGCTTTATCAGACGCTCCTGGAGCGCTACGACATCGATCCGGCTACCGCCGTCTTCATCGACGACAACGCGGTCAACGTCGAGGCCGCCGAGCGCCTGGGCATCCATGGCATCCATTTCCAGTCGCCCGCGCAGCTGCGCGCCGAGCTGGTGGCGCTGGGTTTCCTGCCGACATGAACGCGGTTGACGGCAGCCTGCCGCGTGAGCGGCAGCAGTGGATACTGGACCGGTTGCGACGCGACGGTCGCGTGGTGGCCGCCGATCTCGCCCAGGCGTTTCGGGTGTCCGACGATTCGATTCGCCGTGACCTGCGTGACCTGGCTGCCCAGGGACTGTGTCGTCGCGTCTATGGAGGCGCCTTGCTGGCGCAGCCGGTGGCGCCGCTGGGCGAGCGTCACCACGAACGCGCCGAACTCAAGCGCGCGCTGGCCGGGGTGGCCGCTTCGCTGGTGGGTGAGAAGCAGATCCTGTTCATCGACGCGGGATCGACCAACACCGCGCTGGCGCATGCCTTGCCCGAGCGTCGCGGGTTGACCGTGGTGACCAACGCGCCTGACGTGGCCATGGCCGTGCTGGGTCGCCCCGGCTTCGACGTGCTTATGCTCGGTGGCCGCCTCGACCCCCACATCGGCGGTGCCATCGGCTCACGCACGGTGCGCCAGGCGCAGGACATCCGGGCTGACCTGTGTTTTCCCGGCGTGTGCGCCATCGACGCGGCCAGCGGCCTGTGGACGGTCGATGCGGAAGAAACGGTCTTCAAACAGGCCATCATCGAGGCCAGCGGCGAGACGGTGGCGATCGCCACGCCGGACAAGCTCGTCGCCTCGGCGACGCACCATACCGCGCCGATCGGGGCCATCACGCACCTGGTCGTGCCTGCCGACACCAGCGATGCCGCGATGGCGGCCTATCGAAACGCCGGCGTCGCCGTCCACTGGTAACAACGCGGCCCGTGCGCGACCCTCCAAGGGGCCGCGCAC
>CAJYHU010000497.1 GCA_913774655.1 uncultured Luteibacter sp.
GCTCGACGACGAGGCGCTTGATGCCATGGTGGAGCACACCACCGTCTTCGCGAAGATGTCTCCCGTGCAGAAGGCGCGCGTGGTCAAGGCCCTGCAACGGCGTGGTCATACCGTGGGCTTCCTCGGCGACGGCATCAACGATGCGCCGGCGCTGCGCGACGCCGACGTGGGCATCTCGGTCGATACCGCCACCGACCTCGCCAAGGAGTCGGCCGACATCATCCTGCTTGAAAAAAACCTGATGGTGCTGGAGGAGGGCGTGGTCGAGGGCCGCGTCACCTTCGGCAACATCATGAAGTACATCAAGATGACGGCCAGTTCCAACTTCGGCAACGTGTTCAGCGTGCTCGTGGCCAGTGCCTTCCTGCCGTTCGTGCCCATGCTGCCGTTGCAGATCCTGGTGCAGAACCTGCTCTACGACCTCTCACAGCTGTCGATTCCGTTCGATCGCATGGACGAGGAGTACCTGCGCAGGCCGCGCAAGTGGGATGCCGGGGACATCGGTCGCTTCATGGTCTGGATCGGCCCGGTCAGCTCGGTGTTCGACATCACCACCTTCTGGTTGATGTGGCATGTGTTCGGTGCGAACGATGCCGCACACCAGTCGCTGTTCCAGTCAGGCTGGTTCATCGAAGGCCTGCTGTCGCAGACGCTCGTGGTGCACATGATCCGCACGCGGCGCATTCCGTTCCTGCGCAGCGTGGCGTCGGCACCGGTGCTGGCGCTGACGGGCACGATCATGGTGGTGGGCATGTTGATCCCGTTCTCGTCGCTTGGTGCGCACATCGGGATGCAGCCGTTGCCGGGCATCTACTTCGCCTGGCTGGCGGTCACGCTGGTCTCGTACTGCGTGCTGACGCAGTTGGTGAAGACGATCTACATCCGCCGTTACGGACACTGGCTTTAACGCAGGCCGGCGACTACACGCGCGGACAGGCGCGGCGGGACAGACCCGCCGCGCCCGTACCGCTGAAATACCGGCTCCCTTCACCACGGAGCCACCCGATGATCCGAACCACCCTCGCCGCCGTCCTGTTCGTTCTCCCCGCCGCGGCGTTCGCCCAGTCGACCACGCCGCCGCCGGCCCCGGCCCGCTACGTCGACCTGGTCGACTGGCCTGCCTCCGAAAGCAGTTTCCAGCGCTTCTACGACGCCGAGGCCGCGCTCGGTCGCGCGTTCGACAAGGTCTGTGGCGACACCTTCTGCGAGGGGGACTATGGCAACCTGCGTCCGATGCAGTTGCGTTGCTCGGTCGACGCCACCAAGGGCACCGTCAAGCAGTGCCTGTGGACCTTCGCCGGCAGCTACGCGGGCGTCAATCCGAAGTCCGGTGCCGTGCAGGTGAACGCCCGTCTCTATAAGTGCCGGCTGCCCCTGGCCAAGGACACCCCGGCGGAGCAGTTTTTCCAGCTGATCGAGGGCGAAAACCCGCTCGAAGCCAAGCTCCCGATGTCGCGGGCCTCGATCTACGACGGCCTGGCCACCTGCCTCTGATCCATCGCAACGCTTCAACGCCGTGAACGCACGGCCCGCCGCATTACCCGGTGCGACGGGCCGTACTTTTTTCCACAATGGCCTCTCAAGCGATCGGCCCCGTTGCGGCTTGCCCGTGAATGGCCCGAATCGCTCCATGCCGCCGGCCGGTGCGACGCCTACCGTTCGTGTCGCCGCAGGCACTGTCGTATCGCACGGGGAAAACACGACCGATGAGCCGCCAACCCGGACTGGATACCCTGCGCGCCATCGCGATCGTCTGGGTGATGCTGTTCCATAGCTACCTGCTCGGCGGCCTGGGCGACGGCTTCGGCCTGCTCGAAACGTCAGGCTGGATGGGTGTCGACCTGTTCTTCGTGCTAAGCGGTTACCTCATCGGCCGCCAGGTGCTGGCGTCGATCGCCGCAAACGGCACCGTCGATCTGGCCGAATTCTATCGGCGGCGCGCCTTTCGCATCCTGCCCGCGTTCGCCGTGGTGCTGGTCTTGTACCTGTGCTGGCCTGCCTGGCGCGAAACGCCCTTGATGCAGCCGTGGTGGCAGTTTCCGACCTTCACCTTCAACCTGCTGTTCGACGCACCGGAGCGTTCGGCGTTTTCGCATGTGTGGTCGTTGTGCGTGGAGGAACACTTCTACCTGGTGTTTCCGTTCCTCGCCCTGGCCCTGGCCAGGCGGCCGTCGTTGCTCCGGGGGCTGGCCGTTCTGGGGCTGGTCGTGGTCGGTGGCGTGATCCTTCGCGCGTGGCTATGGCAGACGCAGGTCGCCCATGCCGACCCGGAGGGGCCATCCTACCTGCGCTACCTCTACTACCCCACTTACGCGCGATTGGACGGCCTGGTCGCCGGTGTCTCGCTCGCGGCCTGCGCGGTGTACCGACCCGCGTGGATGGCTGGCTTGCACGCGCGGCAGGGCCGTCTGCTGACGCTCGCCGGTGTGCTGCTCATCCTTTCCCTGGCCGTGTTCACGGGGCGGCGCACGGCGTTCTGGTCTTGCGTGCTCGGATACCCGTTGCTGGCGACCGCCATGGCCGCCTTCGTCGCCGCATGCAGCGCGACACGCGGCCCGGTCGCCGTTCGCCTGCCGGGGGTGGGCTGGCTCGCCCGCGCGTCCTACAGTCTCTACCTGAGTCACAAGGGGGCGTTTGCTCTGACCGCGGCCGCCCTTGGCGACCACCTGGCGGCGCATCGTTTCCTCCGTTTTGCCGTGTTCGCCGCCACCACGCTGGCCTGCGGCGCCCTGCTGAACTACACGGTCGAGCGCCCCTTCCTGCGCTGGCGCGACCGGCACGCGCGTGGTTCGGCTACACTGCCCGGGCCCAAGGTGATCGCCGACGTCTGACGACGGCGATTGAAACGGGAATCCGGTGACGCGCGGGCGCTCTCGCGCCGCGCCATTCCGGAGCTGCCCCCGCAACGGTAAGCGAGTGAACGACCGGCTCTACGCCACTGTGCCCCTGGCATGGGAAGGCGCCGGTCCGATGGGACGCACGTCCCATGCCCGCAAGCCCGGAGACCGGCCTCGAGGCGACACCGGACTGGCGGAGGGCCTGTCGAGGGTGGCCGTCCATCGTCGGCGCTCCCCGTCTCCCTGCGTCCGTCCCACGCATCCATGCCGCGCGGGTTGGCGCGGCTCGTAGGGAGTGACACCACGATGTTCCGTTCGTCCCGCCTCGCGCTCGCCGTCGCGACGGCTTTCGTCTTGCCTGCCCTTGCCCAGGCCGACGAGGTGTCCACCGACCTCGACCAGGTCGTCGTCACCGCCTCGCGCACCGAACAGGCCGCCTCGCAGGTGCTGGCCGCGTCCACCGTCATCGATCGCGCCGACATCGAGCGCTTGCAGCCCAGCTCCCTCGCGGAGTTGCTGCGCGGCGTGCCGGGCGTGTCCATCGCCAACAACGGCGGACCGGGCAAGTCGACCTCCGTGTTCATGCGCGGCACCGACGCGGACCACGTGCTGGTGCTGGTGGACGGCGTGCGGATCGGGTCGGTCACCTCCGGCACCGCCGCGTTCCAGGATATTCCGGTCGACCAGATCGAACGGATCGAAATCGTAAGGGGTCCGTACTCGAGCCTTTACGGCTCCGAAGCCCTGGGCGGTGTCATCCAGATCTTCACCCGCCGGCCGCAGGGCGCCTTCGTGCCCAGCTTTTCGCTGGGCGTCGGCAGCTGGTCCACCCTGCGTGGGTCGGCGGGCTTCGCCGGCAGCGGCAAGCAGGGCTGGTACGCGGTGGAAGCCACGCACGACCAGACCGACGGCATCAATGCGTGCCGGGGCAAGCCCAGCCCGGGCGGCGGCGGGTGCTACACCTACGAACCGGACCGCGACGGTTATCGGAACAACGCGCTCTCGCTCAAGGGGGGCTGGCGCTTCGACGAGCAGTGGGACGCCGACGCGAGCGCCATGCGCAGCGAAGGCCGCAATCACTACGACGGTACCAGCAGTAACTTCGCCGCGTCCGCCACGCAGGCCGTCGGCGGCCGCGTCCGCTACCGCCCGTCGGGCGACGCGCTGGTCACGCTCAACGTCGGTCGCAGCGCCGATCTCTCCACCGACGACGAAAACAGCGTCTACGCCGATACGTTCAACACGCATCGCGACCTCGCCTCGCTGCAGGCCGACCTGGGTCACGTCGGCGGTGCCTATGGCCTGACCACCGTCGGATTCGACTGGCAGCGCGATCGCGTGGTGGGCAGCACCGATTACGCCGTCGACGCGCGCCGCAACCATGCGTTGTTCGCGCAGTGGCAGCAAGTGTTCGGCGCCAGCTCGGTGCAGGGGAGCCTGCGCCGCGATGAAAACAGCCAGTTCGGCGGCAAGACCACCGGCAGCCTCCTCTACGGCTACGCGCTCACCGATGCGCTGAAAGTCACCGCCAGCTACGGCACCGCGTTCAAGGCGCCCACTTTCAACGATCTCTACTACCCCGACTACGGCAACCCCGACCTTCAGCCGGAAACCTCGCGCAACTGGGAGATGGGCCTGAAGGGCACGCCGGGCTGGGGTCATTGGTCGGTCAACGCGTTCCAGAACCGCATCGACCACCTGATCGTGTTCGACGCGGGCCTGACCGGCCCGCTGTTCCCGTTCGGCGGTGCCAACAACATTGATCGCTCGCGTATCCGTGGCGTGGAACTGGCCGCTGAC
>CAJYHU010000498.1 GCA_913774655.1 uncultured Luteibacter sp.
GTCGGGTTGTGGCAGCACGCGTGCAGCACCACGATGGCGCCGGCCGGCAGGCTCGACAGCGCGTTGAGCATGCCGTCGAGGTTCAGGCCGTGCGTGGCGGCGTCGTAGTAGGGGTATTCCTGCACCGTGAAACCGGCGTTTTCGAACAACGCGCGATGGTTTTCCCAACTCGGGTTACTGATAGCCACCGGCGCGGCAGGGCTCAGGCGCTTGAGGAAATCGGCGCCGATCTTGAGGGCACCGGTGCCGCCGAGCGCCTGCGCGGTCACCACCCGGCGATCGGCCAGGAGCGGCGACGTGGCGCCGAAGAGCAGCGTCTGCACGGCGGCATCGTAGAGCGCGATGCCGTCGATCGGAAGGTAGCCCCGGGGCAGCTGGGCCTCGAGCCGGGCTTTTTCTGCCTCGCGCACCGCGCGCAGCAGCGGCACGTGGCCTTTCGCGTCGTAATAGACGCCCACGCCAAGGTTGACCTTGTCGGCACGCGCGTCGGCACCGAAGGCTTCGTTGAGGCCAAGGATCGGATCGCGCGGCGCGAGTTCCACGGAAGAGAAGAGAGTCATGATCGGCGGGCCCTGGATCTGGAAAGACGGAAAGGATCAGTCGTTGTCGTCGGCGCTGTCGCCACCGGCCAGCCACGCGCGTGCGTCGGCCATGGCCGCGCCGTCACGCGCGCCGAGCGCACGGAAGTCGAACAGGTCGCGGTCGGCGAGCTGCGAAGGCGCCACGTTGCCCAGCGCGCGGAACATCGTTTCGGCACGCCCGGGATGGTTTTTTTCCCAATCGGCGAGCATGCGTTTGACCACCTTGCGCTGCAGGTTTTCCTGCGATCCGCAGAGGTTGCAGGGGATGATCGGAAAGGCGCGGGCCTCGGCGTAGGCGGCGATGTCATCCTCGCGACAGTAGGCCAGCGGCCGGATCACCACATGGCGGCCGTCGTCGGACTTCAGCTTGGGCGGCATGGCCTTGAGGCTGCCCTGGTAGAAGAGGTTGAGGAAAAACGTGCCGAGGATGTCGTCGCGGTGGTGGCCCAGGGCGATGCGCGTGATGCCGTTGTCGGCCGCCCATTGGTAGAGCGCGCCGCGGCGCATCCGCGAGCACAGGCTGCACATCGTCTTGCCCTGGGGAATCACCCGGGTGACGACGCTGTAGGTGTCCTGCTCGATGATGTGGAACGGCACGCCACGCTCGGCCAGGTAGTGCGGGAGCACGTGCTCGGGAAAATCCGGCTGCTTCTGGTCGAGATTGACCGCCACCAGCTCGAAGCGCACGGGCGCCTTCGCCTGCAACGACAGCAGCATGTCGAGCAGGGTGTAGGAATCCTTGCCGCCGGACAGGCAGACCATGACCTTGTCGCCCTCCCCGATCATCCCGAAGTCGGCGATGGCCTGGCCCACCTGTCGACGCAGGCGCTTGGCCAGCTTGGCGGCTTCGTAGGTCTGTTTACGGGTGGCGTCGGGCGAGGCGGACATCGGCGGGGGCTTGGCAGGACGGGCGGCGCCCTATTGTAGCCGCTGCGCAAGGCTTCGCCGGGCGTTAGACTGCGGGTTCCCTTTTCGCCGGCCGACGCCATGCAGGTTCCGGACCCCATCGAGCTGACCCGGCTCCTCGCCGAGCTGAAAACCGAGCACCGCGAGCTCGACACGGCCATCGCCCACCTCGCCGACACCATCGGTCGCGACGAGATCCAGCTGACCCGGATGAAAAAGCGCAAGTTACAGCTGAAGGACGCCATCGCCCGCGTCGAGAGCCGGCTCATCCCCGATCTGGATGCCTGAACGTGACGCCCATCCAGCTCGAAAATGCCCACGTCACGCTCGAACCCCTCGGCCTGCACCACGTGGGGCCACTGGAACGCGCCGCGGCCGACGGTGAGCTGTGGAAGCTCTGGTTCACGTCCGTGCCGTCCCCTGGCCAGATGACCGCTTACGTCGAGGCGGCCCTGCGTGGCCAGCAGGCGGGCCGGATGTCGCCCTGGGCCGTGCGTGAGAACGTGAGCGGCGAGATCGTGGGCACCACCCGCTACTACGACATCGTCGAAGATCCCCCGCGCCTGGCCATCGGCTACACGTGGTACGCCCGGCGCTGGCAGCGCAGCCACCTCAACACGGCCTGCAAGCACCTGCTCTTCGCCAACGCCTTCCAGAACGAGGGCGCAGTGGCGGTGGAATTCCACACCGACGCATACAACCAGGATTCCCAGCGCGCGATCGAGCGGCTCGGTGCCCACCGCGAGGGTGTGCTTCGCGCCCACAAGCGGCGGCCCGACGGCTCCCTGCGCGACACCGTGTGCTACAGCGTCCTGGCCACCGAGTGGCCCGACGTCGACCGCTGGCTCCAGCTGCGCCTGTCCCGCCTCATCAGCCTCAGGTAGGCGCCCGCCCGGGGCGCGGCGCCCCTCACCGACGCGCCACCCGATCCCCCGCCGGCGGCCGCACCACCAGCGTCGCCGTCATGCCCGCCGCCAGCACGGTGCCCTCGGGCAGGTGGGCCGTATCGATCCTCACCCGCACCGGCACGCGCTGGGCCAGCCGTACCCAGTTGAAGGTCGGGTTCACCGAAGCGAGCAGGTCGCTGCCGGTGGGGTTATCGGCATCGGTGATGCCCCGGGCGATGCTCTCCACCGTGCCGTTAAGGTGGACGCCGCCGCTCAACAGGCGAATG
>CAJYHU010000499.1 GCA_913774655.1 uncultured Luteibacter sp.
CGGACACCTACGTATTCAATGCCGGGTACGGCAACCTGACCATCAACAGCTCGTTCTCCGGAACGGTCGCACCGGTTCTGCAGTTGGGTGCGGGTATCACGGCCGATACGCTGCACGTGTCGACCAACGGCACGAACCTGTACCTGGCCGATGGCATCGCCGGTGACAGGATCACCCTGCAATACGAATGGGAATACAGCAGTGACGGCGTGGCGACGGTAACGTTGTCCGACGGCACGACGTTGAGCCGGGCGCAGCTTCTGGCGATGGAGCGGACCGGAACCAGCGGTGCAGACACCATCTACGGCAACAGTAGCGCAGACACCTTCGATGGCCTGGGCGGCAACGACTCGATCATCGGCTACGGCGGTAACGACACCATCGTCTACAACCAGGGCTACGGCAAGCTGACGGTGTACGAGAACTACAGTGCCGGGCAAGTGCCGGTGCTACAGCTGGGAGCGGGCATCACGTCGGACAACCTGCGCGTGACGTTCAGCAGCAGCGGCTACGACTTGTTGCTGTCCGACGGCGTCAGCGGCGACCAGATCGTGCTGCAGGATGCGTGGAGCAACCCGGGTTCGTATGGCGTCGGCCAGGTGCGCTTCGCCGACGGAAGTACGCTGACCTCGGCCCAGCTGACCACGCTGGCCCATCAGATCAACGGCACCACGGGCAACGATACCTTCAATGGCACGTCCGGTGCCGACCTGCTCGACGGTAAGGGCGGGCATGACTACGTCACCGGCAACGGCGGTAACGACACGTTCGTCTTCAATGCTGGTTACGGTTATCTGGAGATCAACGAGTCGCATTCGTCCACCCAGAATCCGGTGTTGCAGTTGGGTGCCGGGATTACCACGGCCAATCTCCGCGTGGGGCTGAGCCCCGGTGGTACGAGCCTGGTGTTGACGGACGGCATCGCGGGCGACCAGGTCTACATCGATACGGAAGTGAGTACGCCCGCAGGCTATGGGGTCAACTCGGTGCAGTTCGCCGATGGCACGGTGTGGAGTCAAGCCCAGTTGCTGAACATGGCCCACCACATTACCGGCACCACGGGCAACGACACGATCACCGGCAGCACCACGGCGGACACGTTCGACGGTACGGGCGGCAACGACAGCTTCGCCGGTAACGGCGGCTCGGACACCTACGTGTTCAACGCGGGCTATGGCAGCCTGACCATCTACGATTCGTTCTCCAGCTCCGCGGCTCCGGTACTCAAGCTGGGCGATGGGATAACGGCGGCTTCGCTTACGGTCTCCAAGAGCGGCAGCAACCTTGTGCTGGGCGACGGCATTGCCGGCGACAAGGTGACGTTGCAGAACATGGCGTCCTATACGGGTTACGGCGTCGCCACGGTGGTTCTGGCGGACAACACGGCGTATACGCGGGATCAGTTGCTGCAGATGGCGGCCACGCCGGCCGCCAGCGTGGCATCGGCGACGACGCCACACGTCGATGCCTTGATTCACGCCATGGCCAGCTTCTCGGCCCATGGCATCGACGGGATGTCGTCCGGTCCGTTACTGCCACACGCGGCGAACGACACCATGCTGCTGGCGGCCAGCGGCGGATAAACGGCGGAATCGTATCGTGCCCCGTAAAATTATCTTCATCCACCAGAACCTTCCCGGCCAGTTCAAGCACCTACTGCGGCACTGCGCCGGGAACCCGGACTACCAGGTTATGGTGGTCGGCGAGAAGCGCCGGGTGCTGGTCAATTTTCCGAACCTGCCACCCAGCGTCGGCTTTCATGTCTACGACATCGAGGACATCCCGGCCGATCGCGTCCCCGCCGAACTGCGATCGACGGCCAACGCCATGCGACGAGGCCGGGCGGTGGCGTTGTGCCTGGAAAACATCAAGCAAGGCGGATTCGTTCCGGACGTGATCTACGGTCACCCCGGCTGGGGGGAGTTGCTGCACGTACGCGACGTGTTTCCACGGGCGCGCGTCGTTAACTACTGCGAGTTCTATTTCAATCGCAACGGACAGGATCTCGACTTCGATCCGGAGTTTGCCTTGCCCGAGCACGATTACTTCCGTGTCCGCACCGACAATATGACCCAGCTCGTTAGCTTGGTCGAGGCGGACATCTGCATCAGCCCCACCCGCTGGCAGAAGTCGCGCTATCCGGCCAGCCTGCAGGCCCGGATAGAGGTCATCCACGACGGCATCGATCTGAGCCGGGTGAAACCCGATCCGCGGGCGCGCATCAAGCTGCCCGGCGGGGAGGCCACGCTGGGTCGGGAAACCCCGGTTATCACCTACGTGGCGAGAAACCTGGAACCCTACCGCGGGTTCCACCGATTCATGCGCGCCGTGCCGGACCTGCTTCGCGCGGTACCGGACGCGCATGTGGTCATCGTCGGGGGCGACGAGGTGTCCTATGGCACACGTCGCCCCGATGGGCGAACCTACCGGGAGGCCATGCTGGACGAACTGGGAGACCGGATCGATCTGTCGAGGGTCCATTTCCTGGGGCGCATCCCCTACAACGCGTATCTGAGCGTGCTTCAGGTGTCGCGAGTGCACGTCTACCTGAGCTATCCATTCGTCCTGTCGTGGTCGTTCCTCGAAGCGATGGCGGCGGGTGCGATCGTGGTCGGTTCGCGGACCGAGCCGGTCGCGGAAGTCATCCAGGATGGCGTCAACGGCCACCTGGTGGATTTTTTCTCGAACGACGAACTGGTGGAAACCATTCGCAAGGCCTGCGTCGAAGGCACGCAGGAAGCCATACGCAAGGCGTCGATGACGACGGTCGCACGCGATTTCGATCTGCATACATGCCTGGCCCGGCAGTTGGAACGGATGTTCCAGGGTGTCGACGTGCTCGAACGCCCGCTCGTCGATGCATAACGATATTCAGGGGTCATGGTTTTGAACGTGTCGGTAGAAGCTTCGGGTGACGAAGCAATGGACGCGGGTCTGGTCCTGCTTACGCTGATCGCCGCCTTTCATCGGATTCCGGCAGATGCCGGCGAGCTCCGCCACGCGGCGGCCATCCATGGTCGACCGTTCGCTGAGGGCGACATAGTGCTTGCCGCACGTTCGCTCGGCTTACGCGCTCGCGCGGTCGCTTTCGACCCGGCACGGCTGGATCGGCTGCCGTTGCCCGCGATGCTCATGGACCGTCATGGCAGGCACCTGGCGATCGCGGCGATCAAGGGCGACACGGTGTTGGTCCAGGAGGCCGACGGGCAGGCACCTACGGTGCTGTCGCTCGCGGAGCTGGTCGCGCGCAGCGGCGGGCGCGTTATCCTTTTCACCTCGCGCGCCTCCATCGCCGGGGAGCTTTCGCGATTCGACTTTTCCTGGTTCATTCCCGCCATGGTCAAGTACCGGCGCACCTTGCTTGAGGTGCTCGGCGTGTCGGCGATCCTCCAACTATTCGGCCTGGTCACGCCATTGATGTTCCAGGTGGTGATGGACAAAGTGCTGACCAATCGCGCCGAATCGACCCTGATGGTGGTCTGCATCGCGCTCTTGGTGAGCGCCGTGTTCGAGGTATTGCTGACCGGGCTGCGCAACTACGTGTTCGCCCACACCACCAACCGTATCGACGTCGAGTTGGGCTCGCGGCTGTTTCGGCACCTGGTGGCCCTGCCATTGCCGTATTTCGGCTCGCGGCGCGTCGGCGACACCGTAGCCCGCGTGCGCGAGCTGGAGAACATCCGCAACTTCCTCACGGGACAGGGCCTGACGGCGGTCATCGACGTGCTGTTCTCGTTCGTATTCTTCGCCGTGATGTGCCTCTACAGCGTTTGGCTGACGGTGATGGTCGCGCTGTCTCTTCCGCTGTACGCCTTGGTGTCCGTCGCGCTCATGCCCATGCTGCGCCACCGCCTCAACGAGAAGTTCGCGCGGGGTGCCGACAATCAATCGTTCCTCGTCGAATCCGTCGGCGGCATGGAAACCGTGAAGTCGATGGCGGTCGAGCCCCAGTTCATCCATCGCTGGGACAACCAGCTCGCGGGCTACGTGGCGGCGGGCTTTCGCGCGAGCATGATCGGCAACGTGGGCCAGCAGCTCATCCAGTGGATCGGCAAGCTCGTGACCGTGGGCACGTTGTTTTTCGGCGCGAAGCTGGTGATCGGTGGGCGGATGAGCGTGGGCGAGCTCATCGCGTTCAACATGATGGCTCAGCGCGTGGCCGCACCCGTGTTGCGCCTTGCGCAACTCTGGCAGGACTTCCAGCAGGTCGGCATCTCGATGGAGCGGCTCGGCGACGTGCTCAACGTTCCGACCGAATTACCTTCGCAACGCCAGTCGTTGCCCGATGTGCGCGGCGATGTCGTTTTCGACCATGTGAGTTTCCGCTACCGGCCGGACGCCGCCGAAGTGCTCAAGGATGTCAGCCTGCATATCCGCCCGGGCCAGGTGGTCGGCATCGTCGGTCGCTCCGGTTCGGGAAAGAGCACGCTCGCCAAGCTCATCCAGCGCCTCTACATACCCGAACGCGGCGTGCTTCGCGTCGACGGCGTGGACCTTAACGTGGCCGATCCGGTATGGCTGCGCAGGCACATCGGCGTCGTGCAGCAGGAGAATCGCCTGTTCAACCGCTCGATCCGCGAGAACATTGCGCTGACCGATCCCGCGGCCCCCATGGCGAAGGTGATCGAAGCCGCGACGCTGGCCGGCGCGCATGGGTTCATCACCGCACTGCCGGAAGGCTACGACACGCGCGTCGAGGAGAACGGCGGCAACCTTTCCGGTGGACAACGCCAGCGCCTCGCCATCGCGCGGGCCCTGCTCACCCAACCGAGGATACTTATCTTCGACGAAGCGACCAGTGCGCTCGACGTCGAGACCGAACAGGTCATCCAGCAGAACATGGCGGCCATCTGCGCCGGCCGTACGGTCGTCATCATCGCACACCGCCTGAGCGCCGTGCGTCATGCGGATCAGATCGTCGCCATGGATGGCGGCCGCGTGATCGAGCGGGGCTCGCATGACGAACTCGTGGCGGCGGGCGGCTACTACGCACAGATGGTCGGGCTGCAGGGCAGGGCGAACGCATGAACGGCATGCTCCGGACCGGACTGCGCGATCTGTGGCGCCGTTATGCCGAGGTGGCCCGGGCCGCGTGGGGCGACCGGCACGCCCGGGCGCTTGTCCCTCGCCGCGCCGACGAGGCGGCTTTCCTTCCCGCGCATCTGGAACTGATGGAGACCCCCGTGCACCCGGCGCCGCGCTGGACGATGCGGATCCTGTGCGCGCTGGCGATCATGGCCTTGCTTATCGCCACGCTCGGCAAGCTGGATATCGTGGTGGTCGCCTCCGGTGAACTGATTCCCGAATCGAACGTCAAGATCGTGCAGCCGGCGCTGACGGGCGTGGTGCGTTCGATCCTCGTCAGGGACGGCCAGCATGTGACTGCGGGTGAACCGCTGATCGTGCTGGACACCACGCAGGCGACGGCGGACGCCACGACGGCGACCTCCAATCGCGTGCATGCCGCGCTGGCCGTCGCGCGCGATCGCGCCGTGCTCGCCTCGATCGACAGCGGGGAACCCCCGGCGCTCGCGCGGGTCGACGACGTGCCGGACGTGGACCGTCGAGCCGCGGACGCGTTGGCGGCGCAAACCTGGCAGGCATACTCGGACAAGCTGCAGGACGCACGCGCCGAGCTCGCCGCGCGCGAGGCCGACCTCGGGGTGACCCGGGCCCAGGTCGCGAAATTGGAAGCGACGGCGCCCCTGGCGCGGCAACAGGCGGAGGCTTTCAAGGCCCTGCTCGCCAACAAGGACGTGACCCGGATCGATTTCCTTGACCGCGAGCAGACGGCGCAGAGCCTCGCCCACGAACTCGACGCGCAACGCAGCCACGCCACCCAGCTCATCGCGTCGGTCAACCAGCAGAAAGCGGAGCTGGCGGGCATCGTCTCCGGCTTCCGGCGCGACCAGCGCCTCCAGTTGGACAAGGATACCCAAGCTTATGCGACGTGCCTCGGTGACGAGACGAAAGCGTCCACCCGGCGTTCGCTGCTGACCCTGAAGGCACCCGTAGACGGCACGGTGCAACAGCTCGCTGTGCACACGCCGGGCGGCGTGGTGACGACGGCGCAGGCGCTGCTCGAAGTGGTGCCGGGCGACAGCCTGCAGGTGAAGGCGTCGATCGAAAACCGCGACATCGGTTTCGTGCGCGAAGGACAGCCCGTCGTCATCAAGGTGGCCGCGTTCCCCTATACGCATTACGGTTACCTGAAGGGTACGGTCAAGGGCGTCGCGAACGACGCGGCGAAGGATCGCAAGCGCGGGTCGATCTTCGTGGCGTACGTCAGCCTGCCCGAGGGAAGGATGCGTATCGATGACCGTTGGGTGCCGTTAACGCCGGGCATGTCGGTGAGCGCCGAGATCACTACGGGACGCCGCCGGGTCATCAGCTATTTCCTCGGTCCCCTGATCCGTCATGCGGACGAGAGCATGCATGAGCGTTGAGCGACGACGAATGATGCGGTGCGCGAGCGCGATACTTGGCTTCCTTTTGCTCGTGGGCAGGGCGAGCGCGTCCGATCCGTTCCACACGGGATCGGCACCGGGCGGCGAGACCAGGAGCCAGGTGTTCGGCGAGCTCGCGGCTTGCGCCGGCGGGCCGGTCGGCAGCCCGTTGACCCTGGCGGAAGCCGTCTCGCGCGCGCTCTGCGCGAACGTGGATGCTCGCGATGCCTGGGCCGTGGTCGAACAGCGAGCCGCCGGCGTGGGCGCCGGCAAGTCGGCTTACCTGCCGACGGTGTCGGCGTCGGGGCAGTGGCTGCGCGAGAACAATACGAGCAACGTGCGCCAGCATGCGGAACTGAGCTCGAACTATTCGTCGAGCGTGAATTCCGACAACGTATCGATGGAGTGGCTCCTTTACGATTTCGGCGGACGGCGTGCCGCGTTGGACCATGCCAAAGCTCTTCTAGGCGCCGCGCAGGCAAACGAGGAAGCGGTGCTTCAACAGGCGTTCGCCGATGCGGCGAAGGCTTATTACGCCGCCCTGGCAGCCCAGGCCCGCGTGCGCGCGGACGAAGACATCGTCGACAACGCGGCGCACAGCCTTGCCGCGGCGCGCGAACGGGTGGCTCGCGGCGTCGCGCCGGTGACCGAGGCCTACCAGGCCGAGGTAGCGCAGGAAAAAGCGACGGTCACGCTCAATCGCGATCGCGGCCAGGCGCTGGCGGCCAAGGGCACGCTCGCCCAGGGGATGGGCTTGCCGCCTTCGACAGAACTCGACCTCGCCGGATTGGACGATGCCGATCCGGACAACCACGCGTTCGAGCAATCGGTGACCGACCTGATGCGCCGGGCCGAGCGGGAGCATCCGGCCATACTCGCCGCGGAGCAGTCCGTGGCGGCGGCTCGCGCCGGAGTAACGCACGCGCAGGCGCAGGGACGGCCGACTGTGAAGCTGGTGGCGCAATACAGCCGCAACAATGAGCCGATCCAGCAAGGCCAGGGGTTTCCGCACTATCCGGCCACGGGTCACGACGGATATATCGGCGTGCAGCTGTCCGTTCCCCTCTTCACCGGGTTCAGCACCACCTATCAGGTCAGGGAAGCGCAGGCGGAGGTCGACCAGCAGGCCGTCGCGCTGGACAAGGCCCGCCGACAGGTGGCACTCCAGGTCTGGACGAGCTACCAGACCCTGCGAAGCGATGCGGACAACCTCACGGCCAGTGCGCGCTTGGAAGCGGTGGCGAACCAGGCCTGGGAATCGGCCCAGCGCCGCTATCGTTCGGGGATCGGCACCATCCTCGAATTGATCACCACCCAGACCGATCTCGCCCAGGCGCGGCAGGAGCGGGTGGAGGCGCTTGCTTCCTGGCGTTACGATCGCTTCGCGCTCGGTGCCGCCCTGGGGCGATTGGGTCCGTCCGATCTTTCGAGGTGACCTCGCCTCGTGTCGCTCGTGCCGTCGCGCTGCGCCCGATCGCTTGGGCGGCCGGCACCGCATGCGACTGCGCTAACCTAACGCCCATGAGCTCCCGCCCGCCCGCCATGCCTCGGCCCACCGCACGCGACGTCGCGGAAGCCGCGGGCGTGTCCATCTCCGCGGTCTCGCGAACCTTCACCGAAGGCGCGAGCGTATCGGCGAAGACGCGCGAGCGGGTGCTCGCCGCCGCGACCGCGCTGGGCTACCGGCCCAATCCTCTGGCGCGCAGCCTCATGACGGGCCGGACCGAACTCATCGGGCTCGTCTCGAACCATTTCGCGAATCCGACCTTCATGGAGGTTTTCGACCTTTTCACCCGCGAGCTGCAGGCGCGTGGCCTGCGTCCACTGTTGGCGAACCTCGGGGAAGACGGCGACGGCGGGGCCGCGCTGGACATGCTGCGGCAGTACAACGTCGACGCGGTGCTGATCGCGACGTCCGCGCCACCCGACGGATTCGCTGCTTCGTGCCGCGCGGCGGGGTTGCCGGTAATGCACGTGTTCGGCCGGGCGGGACGTGCCTCGCCCGTACCCGTCTCGACGGTCGACAACGTCGCCGGCGGTCGTCTCGCGGCCGAAGCCATGCTGGCGCAGGGGCGGCGCCGCCTCGCCTTCCTCGGCGGTTCGGCGAACGACGCCTCGACGATCGACCGGGGCGTCGGCTTCACCGACATGGCCG
>CAJYHU010000500.1 GCA_913774655.1 uncultured Luteibacter sp.
GGCCGCCGCTGGCCTCGACCACCAGCATGAGCGAGGTGAGCACGAACGCGACCAGCAGCTTTCGCTCGCTGCCGCTTCCCGCGTGGGAGTGGTCGTGATCGTGGGCGTGCGCGTGGCCGTGACCGGCGTGCGAGTGAGCGTGGTGATGGGCCATGGGCGGAAGGCTAGGCAATCGGGCCGCGGTTACACAATCACGGGTGCACGCACGAGGGACCGTGGATGTGCCCCGCATGGCCGCTGCGATCGACGCGCAGGTTCACGAAGTGCGAGGCCGCCACGAGTAGTCCGCCGCAGGTCACCAGCACGCTGTGCACCAGCAGCGAGTCGCTATGCAGGAAGGTCACCCCGAGCACCAGCAGGGTCAGGCCCGGCATGGCCAGCGCCAGCGGCAACCGGCGGCGATGCCGGCGATAGCCGGAATAGAGCGCGGCCGAGGCGAGCAGGCAGGCAAATAGCACGAAGCCAGCCTCGAACCGATGGTCGGCGAGAAACGACAGTCCCACCAGGGGCAGCAGCGCGATCACGAAGGGCAGCAGCGCGCAGTGGATGGCGCAAAGGAACGACGCGGTCGCGCCGAGGCGGTCGGCGGCGTGCCACCAGCGGCGGCGCGTGCGGGATGCGGGAAGCTGATCGGTCATGGAGGCCATAGCGTGACGAGTTGCACGGGTGGAGGCAAGTAATGATACTTTATAACATTGCGAACATGAATCGATGGAGCACCCGATGCGACGAACCCTCCTTGCCCTGCCCCTCGCCGCGACGCTCGGTACGGCCCTGCCCGCGCTTGCGGACGACGCGCCACAGGACGCCACGACGGTCGCCCAGGACGGGGACGCCGCCGGCAAGGGCCGTCGGCACGCCGACAAGCTCGACGCCATCGTCGTGAACGCCGTGCCCCTGGGCCAGCGCGCCGACCAGATCGTGGCCCCGGTAGCGGTACTGGCCGGTTCGGCGCTGGATGACGCCAAGGGCGTGTCGCTGGGCGAGACGGTGTCGTCGATTCCCGGCGTGCAGACGTCGGCCCTGGGCACGGCCGTGGGCCGCCCGGTGATCCGCGGCCTCGACGGTCCCCGCGTGGCCGTGCTCGAAAACGGCCTGTCGTCGCAGGACGTCTCCAACGTGAGCCAGGACCACGCCGTCACCCTGGAGCCGTTCCTCGCCGACCAGATCGAGGTGCTGAAAGGCCCGGCCACCTTGCTCTACGGCTCGGGCGCCATCGGCGGGGTGGTGAACGTGGTGGACGGCCGGGTGCCCGAGAAGGCGCCGGAGAACGGTTTCGCCGGCCGCGCCGAAGTGCGGCACGACTCGGTGTCCGACGGCCGCACCGGCCTGGCCCGCTTCGACGCCGGCAACGATACGTTCGCGATCCATGTCGACGGCATGCATCGCGACAACAGCGATTACGACATCCCGGGAGGCACCCTGGCGAACAGCGCCGTGAAAACCACCTCCGGTGCGGTCGGCGCCTCGCTGCTGGGTTCGTGGGGCTACCTGGGCCTCTCGGTCTCCCGCTTCATGGATCTCTACGGCAGCCCAGCCGAGCCGGGCGACGCCGCCGAAGGCGAGGATCCGGTGCACATCAAGATGGCGCAGACCAACTACACGCTCAAGGGCGGCCTGGTGCAGCCGTTCGACGGCATCGCCCGGATCGAGTTCAGCCTCGGTCACGGCGCCTACCAGCACGTGGAATACGAAGGCACCACGCCAGGCACGACGTTTTCCACCGACAGCAACCAGGGCCGCGTGGTGGTCACCCACGATGCGCTCGCCGGCTGGGAAGGCGCGTTCGGCGTGCAGACCCAGCACCGCAACTTCGCCGCCGTGGGCGAAGAGACCTTCGTGCCGGCCACGACCACCCAGGGCGTTGGCGTGTTCCTCACCGAACAGCGCGAGTTCGGCCCGGTGAAGATCGACCTGGGCCTGCGTCACGACCGGCAGAGCGTTCAGCCGGACAACGGCGCGAAACGCCGCTACACCCCCAACAGCGCCTCCGCTGGCGTGGCGTGGCGCTTCGCCGAACGTTGGCACCTCTCGCTCAACCTCGACCATGCCGAGCGTGCGCCGTCCGAAGAAGAGCTCTTCGCCAACGGCCCACACGAAGCGTCCAACACCTTCGAGATCGGCAGCGACCTGCGCAAGGAAACGTCCAACCAAGCCGAACTGGGCCTGCATTTCCACGGCGATGTGGTCGAAGGCAAGGTCGCGGTGTATCACAACCGCTACAAGAACTTCATCTACCTCGC
Source organism: uncultured Luteibacter sp. (assembly GCA_913774655.1). Classification (GTDB taxonomy): domain Bacteria; phylum Pseudomonadota; class Gammaproteobacteria; order Xanthomonadales; family Rhodanobacteraceae; genus Luteibacter; species Luteibacter sahnii. The sequence continues at coordinate 2,244 of CAJYHU010000500.1, forward strand.
CGACACGGGCGAGGTGGAAGACAACCTGCCGGTTCGCGTGTGGTCGCAGAACGACGCGACGTTCCGCGGTGCCGAAGCGGAAGCCACGTTCCATCTCGCGGAGGGTCCCTCGGGTCATTGGGACCTGCGGGTATTCGGCGACACCGTGCGCGCCACGCTCACCGACGGCGGTAACCTGCCGCGCATTCCCGCGGGCCGCGTCGGTTCCACCGTGAGCTGGAAAGCCGATTCGCTGCGCGCGAGCGTGGGCGCGGTGCGCTACATGAAACAGGACAAGGTCGCCGCCTTCGAAACCGATACGGCCGGCTATACGCTGGTGAACGCGCATGTCGCATGGACCTTCGTCAACGACGAGCGCAGCCAGTGGGAAGCCTTCGTCGACGGCAACAACCTCACCAACCGGACCGCACGTCCGGCCACGTCGTTGTTCAAGGACGTCGCGCCGTTGCCGGGTCGCAACGTGTCCGTAGGCGTGCGCGCCTACTTCTGAGTTCCCGGTCCAACGACCTCCTCCTCCCTCCCGGCGGACCGGAAACACGAAGGGGTGCCACAGTGATGCGGCACCCCTTCGCTTTTTTCCACCGAGCGCGTCAGCGGCAGTTCTTGCAGATGCCGTGCACTTCGAGCGTTTGCGCCTGCGGGCGAAACCCCATCGCCTCGGCCTGGGCTTCGATCAACTGGGCCACGCGTTCGTCGCAGACCTCCTGCGCGCCCTGGCAGATGTCGCAGATGAGAAAGGGCACCTGGTGCGACTCGGCCGGGTGATGGCAGGACACGAAGGCGTTGATCGATTCGAGCTTGTGGATGAAGCCGTTTTCTAGAAGGAAATCGAGCGCGCGATACACCGTGGGCGGTGCGGCGTTGCCGTGTTTTTCGCGCAGGCGGTCGAGCAGGTCGTAGGCTTTCACCGGTTTGCCCGCGCTGGCCACCAATTCGAGTACTTCGCGGCGCAGGGGCGTCAGGCGCAGGCCGCGCTCATTCGACGCATGCTCCACCGCGGCGACAAAATCGCCCGGCGTGTCGTGATGGTGATGGCGGTGGGCGGTGTCGGTCACGGCGAGGTCCTCGTGTGCCTGCATCCTAACATGAGGACGTTTCAGCGATTTTTCGAGCCCGGCAAAGGAGGCGGGCGCACGGCGCGGCGTAGCAGGAAAGGCACCACCCAACCGAACGGGCCGAACAACAGCGTCGCGCCCAACGTGGCCGCAAGACGGCCCCGCCATGCGCCGAGCGCGACGGCAACCACGAGAAACACCCCCTGCCAGAGGATGAGCTGGCCCCACGGCACCAGCCGCAGCAGGTTCACGAAGATCGTGACGAACGCGCCGGGGTCACCCGGCTCGACGCCTTGCGTGGCTTTGGCAAGGAGTTCGTCCATCGGGCCGGCCGCGCGCCGAAGGCCTCGATCAGGCCGCGACGCGGGCGAGCGCGTCGTCGATGCGGCCCAACGCCCCCTCGCGCCCGCACAGGTAGATGGTGTGCTCGATCGACGGCGACACCTGGGTGCCGGTCATCGCCACGCGCAACGGCGCGGCCACCTTGCCCATGCCCAGGTCGAGCGTCGCGGCGACGCGCTCCACCGCGCCATGCACGGCCTCGGGCGTCCACTCGGCCAGGGCCGCAAGTTCGGTCTTGGCCGTCGCGAGTGCCGCCGGTGCGCTGTCGGTGCGCAGGTGCTTGTCGACCGCCTTGTCGTCCCAGTCGACGATCGGGCCGTACCAGATCTTCGCCCGCTCGGCCATGTCCTTGAAGTTCTGCACGCGGTCGCGCAGCGCCACCACCACGTCGGCCGGTCGTGGCCCCGTCGATGCGTCGATACCGATCTTGTGAAGGTGCCAGGCCAGTTCAGGGCCGAGCGATGCCGGATCGTCAGTCTTGAGGTAGTGCTGGTTTAGCCACGACAGCTTGGTGAGGTCGAAGCGCGAGGCCGCCTTGTTGACGTCGGCGATGTCGAACAGGCCGATCATCTCCCGCTGGGAGAAGATTTCCTGGTCGCCATGCGACCAACCCAGGCGCACGAGGTAGTTGAGCAGCGCGTGCGGCAGGAAACCGTCGTCGCGATACTGCATGACGCTGACCGCACCGTGTCGCTTGGACAGCTTCTGGCCGTCCGGACCGAGGATCATCGGCAGGTGGGCGAACTCGGGAACGGGGGCGCCCAGCGCCTTGTAGATGTTGATCTGCCGCGGCGTGTTGTTGACGTGGTCGTCGCCACGGATCACCTCGGTGATACCCATGTCGATGTCGTCGACGACCACGGCGAAGTTGTAGGTGGGAAACCCGTCGGAGCGGAAGATCACCAGGTCGTCCAGCTCGTCGTTGGACCATTCGACGCGGCCCTTGACCTTGTCGTCGAACACCACCGAACCGGTCGCGGGGTTCTTGAAGCGGATGACGCGGTTCGGATCGTCGCGATACGGCTCGTTGCGGTCGCGGTAGTAACCGTTGTAGCGCGGCTTCGTGCCTGCCGCCATCGCGGCGTTGCGCATGGCCTCGATCTCGTCCTTGCTCTCGTACGCGTAATACGCCTTGCCCTCGCGCAACAGCTGCTCGGCGACCTCGCGGTAACGATCCATGCGCTGGGTCTGGTAGTAAGGGCCCTCGTCGGCCACGAGCCCCAGCCACGCCATGCCGTCCAGAATCGCCTGGACGGCCTCTTGCGTCGAACGCTCGCGATCGGTGTCTTCGATGCGCAACACGAACTCGCCACCGCGACGACGGGCCTCCAGCCAGCAGTAGAGCGCCGTGCGGGCGCCGCCGATATGCAGGTAACCGGTGGGACTGGGGGCGAAACGGGTGCGAACGGTCATGGAGGCTTCGGATGAGGGAGGCGATCCGGGATTTTAGCGTATGGGAACGCGGCGGATGGGAATCGCCCCTCGTGCGCGGCCACCTCGCACGTCAGGCCGCCGTCCGCCGCATGCGCCGCACGATCGGCATGGCCGCGAGCGCCAGCACGGCGATGGCAGCGGCGACGTAGCCCAGGCCACCCTGGCCGACGTGCGTGATCGTGACGCCACCGGCCACCGCGCCCAGGCCGATGCCCGCGTTGGCCGCGGGACACGTTGAGCGTGCCGGCGAGCGCCTGCGCGTGCGGCGCCGCGCGCATCACCCTAACCTGGCAGATGGGGTACAGCGCGGTATTGGCGATGCCCCACAGCACCAGCCCGCACAGCAGGCCGGGCAGTGTCTGCGCCAACGCCATCGTCAGGACCAGGCCCACCGCGAGGACCAGGGTGAAGACGCCCGTGATGACCAGCGGCGAACGGTCTAGCCAGCGTCCGCCCAGTCCGTTGCCGATCAGTCCGACGGCGCCGAAACCCATCAGCCACCAGCCGACATGGCCGGCGGGGACACCCGCCAGGCGTTCGAGGATGTCGGCCAGGTAGGTGTACGCGGTGAAGTTGGCCGTGAAGATCAACGCCGACAAGAGCACGTTGGACACAAAGAATCCGTCCTTGAGGATCGCCGCCTGAACACGGAGGCTGCTGCGCGTGGGCCTGTCCTGCCGTGGCAAGGATACGGACGGACGATTCACTATCGCAGGGGCTGGCGTGACACCGCCCCATCGTAGTGATCGCGGCGGCCGACCTCAACGACGCAGCGCGGCCGTGTCACATCCCGGTCATCCCCGCATCACCCACCCGACACGCCCCCGCGCGAGCATGCGTCAAGCCAGGCCACGAGGGGACCGACATGCGTATCGGCATCGTCACCGAGACCTACGCGCCGGACGTCAACGGGGTGTCCCTGACCGTCCAGGCGCTTGCCCGCGGACTGGTCCGCAAGGGCCACACCGTGGATCTGGTCCGCCCGATCCATCCCGACACGCCGCCGCTGGCGGACGCGGGCATGGATGTCCTCGCCGTCGAGGGCGCCGCGGTGCCGCGCTATGCCAGCCTGCGCTTCGGCCTGCCCTCCCGTTTCCGCCTCGAGCGCCGCTGGCGCAGCGAACGCCCGGACGCGATCTACGTGGCCACCGAAGGCCCCCTGGGCTGGAGCGCGGTCAGCGCGGCGCGGCGCCTCGGCATCCCGGTGGCGACCGGCTTCCATACACGCTTCGATTTCTACGTGGGGCACTACGGCTTCGGCGCGCTGACGCCGTTCGTACGCCGCTACCTCGCGCGCTTCCACCGCCGTGCCCAGCTCACCCTCGTGCCGACGGGGCAACTGGCCGACGAGCTCAACGATCTGGGCGTGCATGACGTGCGCGTGCTGCGCCGGGCCGTCGACACCCTGCGCTTCCACCCCGAACACCGCGACGACGACCTGCGCGCGGCGTGGGGTGCCGACGCCGACACGCCGGTCGTGCTGAGCGTGGGTCGCGTCGCCCCGGAGAAAAACCTACACGTGGTGATCGAAGCCTATCGCGCACTCGCGCGCCGCGTGCCGAAGGCGCGCTGCGTCATCGTCGGCGACGGTCCGGAGCGCGCGGCGCTGGAAGCGGCGCATCCCGACGTCATCTTCGCGGGGACGCGTCGCGGCATCGAACTGGCAGCGTTCTACGCCAGCGCGGATCTTTTCGTCTTCCCCAGCCTCACCGAAACGTTCGGCAACGTGGTGCTGGAAGCCATGGCCTCCGGCGTGCCGGTGGTGGCCTACGCCGAAGCCGCGGCACGCGAGTTCATCCGCAACGGCCAGAACGGCATCCGTGTGGCCCCCGGCAACGAAGACGGACTGGTCGAGCGCGCCGCCGCCCTGGGTGCCGATGGCCGGCTGCGGCACGCCATGGGCCGCGCCGCGCGCGCCGCGGTCGAGGGGCTCTCGCCGGATTCGGTGGTCACCGAGTTCGAATCCTTCATGCAATCCCTCGCCGAGGACACCGTCCATGAGCGCACGACCGCCGTCGCGGCATAACCTCGATTCCCGCATGTGCGTGGCCGCCAACCGCTGGGGGGCGCGCCGTGCCATCGGCCTG
>CAJYHU010000501.1 GCA_913774655.1 uncultured Luteibacter sp.
GGTCGGCGAGGCCATAGGCGTCGTTGCCCTTGGGACGATTGGCGCGGCGCACGTTCGCCAGTTTTTCGAGCAGCGTCTGGCTGAACCATGAGGCGTCCTGCATCACCGCCTCGATCGCCGTTACCAGCTCCATCTCGGTGCGCTTGCGGTCGGTGATGTCCATCAGGGAGATCAGGTAACAGCGTACCTCGTGGATGGTGACCGTCTCGGCCGAGACGAGGCAGTCCAGGTGCTCGCCGTCCTTGCGCACCACCGGGTATTCGACGTTAAGCAGGCTGCCGGAGGCTTCCAGCGCGTGGCAGAACTGCCGATAGGTCTGCTGCGACGGAAACAGGCCGATCTCGTGGATCGTCTTGCCGGCGATGTCCTCGCTGGCGTAGTGCGTCGTTTGCGTGACCGCCTCGTTGATATCCACGACCTGCATGCTTTCGGCGTTGCAGATGAACGTGGGCACGGGCGTGATGCGGAACGCCTTCGCGAAGCGTTCTTCGCTCTGGCGCAACGCGACCTCGGCGCGACGGCGCGGTTCGAGATCCATGAAGGTGAAGAGCATGCACGGCTCGTCGCCCAGATCGATCGGCTGGCCGGCGACCACCACCAGTTTCGTGGTGCCGTCGGGCAGGTTGAGTTCGGCCTGCATCTGCGGAATGGTGGCACCTTCGTTCAGGCGTTCCACCGCCAGGTCACGGCGATCGGCCATGGCCAGCACATCCACTTCGAACACGCCCTTGCCGATGACCGCCTCGCGGGTGTGGCCGGTCATTTCCAGGAAGCCCTGGTTGACCTTGATGTAGCGCTGGTCTTGCAGGCGACAGATCACCGCCGGCGCGGGGTTGGCGTTGAACGTGCGCTCGAAGCGCTGTTCGGCGCTCGCCCAGTCGCTCGCGTCCGCCACGATCAGCACGAGGCAATCCGGTTCGCCGGCGGCATCGGTAAGCACGAGGCTGCGCACGCGGTGCACCCATTTCTGTTCGTCGTCGCCCTCGCGGACGACCTCCACCACGACATCCTCGAACACCTCACCGGCGATCACGCGGTCGATGGGATAGCTACCTTCGCCAAGCCGGTGGTTGTTGCGGTAACGCAACTGGAAGCGCTTGCGGTATTCGGACACCGTGCCGCCCAGTTCGGCCAGTTCCGTCGCGCCGTGCATCGACAGCGCGGCCTCGTTGGCCCACGTGATCGACTGGTCGGGTTCGATCAGTATCACGCCCTCGCTCAGTCCGGTGATGATCTGCTGAAGCTGCCGGCGGTTGGTCGACGCGGGCGGTGTGACGGAAATGTCTACGGCGGACATGGGATACCTGCGATGGGACACGGTGGTCCTAAAGGGTGAAGCGTGAAGGTAGCCGTGCCCTGAAGCGAATGCACTAGTCGCACTGGTGCAATCGTCTCACGCGCATGGCGAGCGTCATCCGCACACTGACCATACCCCCACAGAACGAGGTCGTTCCCATGGCCGTTGTGATTCCCCGCGCGTACAACCCCCGACTCTCCTGGGGCGCCATCCTCGCCGGTTGCGCGCTCTCGCTGGTCACCTACCTTATTTTGAGCGTGCTCGGCACCGCCATCGGTGCGGGCAGCATCGACCCGTTGCATGAGGCCAACCCCGTCAGTGGCCTTGGCACCGGTGCCGGCATCTGGCTGATCGCATCCACCATTGTTTCCGTGGTCGTCGGCGCCTTCGTCGCCGGGCGCACCGCGACCGTCCGCGGCGGGCTGCACGGCCTGCTGTCGTGGGCGCTCACCTCGCTGGCGACGACTTGGCTCGTCGCTGGCCTGGCCGCGAGCGCGGCCGGTGCGGTGACCGGCGTGGTGGGCAAGGGCGTGGACCTTGCCGGCCAGGGCATCGCGGCTGCCGCACCCGCCGTCACCAAGGGCGTCAAGGACGAGTTGCAGCAGCAGGGCATCTCGTTTGACTGGAACGACATGCGCAACCAGCTCGATACGCTGCTGCGCCAGACCGGGAAGCCGGCACTGAACCCTGACCAGCTGTCGGCCCAGGCGAAGGCGTCGGCCCAGGACGGCAAGGACGTCGCCGCGCAGGCCGCGGGTACGCCCCAGGCGGCGGGCGATGAGTTGTCCGCCTGGTTCGACCGCGTGCGTGCCGCCGGCAAGCCGGCCATCGATGCGGCCGATCGCGATGCCCTCGTGAACATCATCGCCGCCCGCACGGGCAAGTCGCAGGAGGAAGCCGGGCAGATCGCCGATAACTACATCGCGACCTACAAGCAGGCCATGGCCCGCTACGACGAACTCAAGCGTACCGCCGAGCAGAAGGCCCGCGAGGCCGCCGACGTCGCCGCGCATGGCATCGCTCGCGCCGCCTGGGGCACGCTGTTCATGCTGATCCTCGGTGCCGCCGCCGCCTTCGCCGCGGGCGTGGCGGGTCGCCGTACCGATCCGGTCATCGACGCCTGAGTGACCGGCGCCGCGCGGTCCGCCGCGCGGCGTCCTGAGCCTTGCCCTGGACGCCTCCGATCCTGCGACACGGGATCGGGGGCGTCTTCCCGCCGGGACGCCAGCGGCTTACAGTGACGCCATGGTTGCCTCGCACCGACATACCCAGGGGTCGATCCAGCTCACCTTCGACGACGGCCCGGGACCATCCACGGACGCGTTGCTCGACGTCTTGCGC
>CAJYHU010000502.1 GCA_913774655.1 uncultured Luteibacter sp.
CGTCTCCCTTGAAGGTGGGGATGTCGACGAACTTGACCCCCGTCTCGATGACACCGAACTGAGTGTCGATTGTGCCGCCGTCCCCGGACGTATAGAGAACGAGTCGCCGGTCGTTCGTGACGACGCCGATCCCCTCCTGCATCGGCAGGTAGCCGTAGCTTCTCATCGCGTTGAGGATGTCGCTTCCATCGTTGGGTTGGGTCGGTTCGACAAGGGCGTAGAAGTTCACGGTGTTGTCCTTGACGTCCACTAGCGGGCCGACCGAACCCACGGTGTGGTTGCCCGTGCCGTCCTCCAGCACATAGTTGTAGATAAGGATCCACGCATCGTTCACCCAGTACTGAAAAAGCGCGGCGCTTGACAGGGCCTCTTCAAGCATCGCGCCGTCCAGGAGAAGGGTGAAGCGGCCGATCACGAAGACCATGAGCCCCGCGGTTTCTCCGTCGTGCGCCTGCCGGATCTCCACGGCGCGCTCCCAGGTGGTTTTTGCCGTCTTGTGCCAGCGAAGCCACAGCGATCCCAGCGCGTAGGCGCCCACGCTGGACTCGCCCTCGTGCACGCCCAGGCGCGCATAGTCGAACGTCAGGCCAAGCGTGGGATCGGCGATCAGTTCGACGGTGTCCCATTCCTGGGCCAGGTTGGAGCCGGTTCGATCCAGGGGGTGTGACCGCCATCGTGCCGTGGGCCGCGGTCCGGACGACGAATCGCGGCGGTGGTCGATCCGACCGTCGCGATGGTCGAAAAGAGGGCGTAGCGCGTCGCGGAAGGTTCGGATGTACGGGGGGCGCTGGGCAGGCTTCATGGGATCGGCTCCTTGATCAACGTCTGTTGCACGCATCGGTCACTCTCCTTGTGGACATGGCCTCCCTGGCTGGGGAGGAGGCGCTGTGGGGACTCAGGGTGTCAGGATGATTCGTTCGATACCCAGGGCGCCTCCGCGAAAGACGATGCCCTGCAGTTCGTTGAGTTCGGTGGCGCGATACCGCAGCACGGTCTCGAAGGCCGCCCGTTCCCGGCTCATCCTGCTCGGGGTCGAGACGGTAAAGCCACGCACCTCGGCGAATTGGGTGTGCCTGAGGAAGCCGATCCGCGCGTCGGGCCCCACGGAATTCACGGTGAAGTGGCACGTGACGGCGCCAAAGGCGTGGCGAAAGAGCAGCAGGCATTCGTTCTCGGAGCGATGCTTGCCGATAAGCGCATAACGCTCAGGGCCTTCGTTCGCTTCCTCGTCCATCGGCTCGACGAAGGCGCCGTGCTTGCCGGTGACGATCACCAGTTCGCCGAACGCACGTGACGCATAGGGATCGATCGATTGGACGTCACCGGCACCGAAGCGAAAGTCGATCCCTGTCCGTCCCAGCTCGCCCAGGGGACGCGCCAACTGGTCCAGGATCGCGGGGTTGGTCGCGAGAAGCTTCTGTTTGAGGTCCAGCCGGGGGCGACTGGCGATGCCCGGTCGGGACCGGGGGTGTACACGTAGAGGCAGGGCCGGTAGCGACGTCATGTCGCGGGTCTCCATTGGGGGAAACGGGGCGTCGGGTACCGGCCGAAACGCGCGTGGGTGGACGTTCGCGCAAGCCGGACACCGGGGCAATACGCCTTTGGTCGTAGACGGTGTCTCAGGCGGGTGGCCGGCGATCACTCGAACGGCGAATCGGGCCGGGGCGTGGAGGGATTGCATTGCGCCTGCCACGTCAGGCGGTAGCCGACGTAGGGGCGGTCCGGCTCGATGTTCCAGGTCGGCTTGGTGGGATAGTTGATCGCGTGGCAATCGAGCTGGTTGATCAGGCCCCGCGTATTGCGCCAGTTCACGTTGCCGCTGAATTTCTCGATCACTTCCATATCGAGGTGGTCGCGCCTGGCCGCACCTGCGTTGCGGCCGCAGTCGGTCGGCGTGATTTCCAGCACCGGGCCGAATGTGTCGAGGGTCCATTGACCCGATTGCACGTAACCCTCGCCGGTGGCCGCGTCGCAGGGTTCCGCGAACGGCGTGGCCGTTGCGGCATGGGGCGCCCCCCGGAGGGGATCGGCCGCGTCGCGATGCCACGCGTGGACGACCCCTGCCGTGACGCCGACGGCGCAGGCCGCGGTCAGGCCGATGACGGCCCAGATCGATGCTTTCATGACGCCTCCTTCCATGGAGCGATGACGTTGGCGATGCCAGCACTGGCATGCGGCACATCCAGCATAACGCCGTCGACCTTTTTCGCCAGACCATGAAAAAAGCCTCCTTCCGTTGCCGGAAAGAGGCTTGGCCGGGCGTTGCCGGAACCGCGTGGCGGTTGTTATTCGCCGATCGTCAGCAGCGAGGCGTTGCCGCCGGCCGCGGTGGTGTTCACGGTCAGCGTGCGCTCGCCCGCGAAACGCAACAGGTAGTGCGGGCCGCCCGCCTTGGGACCGGTGCCGGAGAGCGCTTCGCCGCCGAACGGCTGCACACCGACCACCGCCCCGATCTGGTTGCGGTTGACGTAACAGTTGCCCACGCGGGCATGGCTGGCGATGTAGTCGACGGTGTCGTCGATGCGGCTGTGGATGCCGAGCGTGAGGCCATAGCCCGTGGCGTTGATCTGGTCGACGACCTTGGCCAGGTCGCTGGCCTTCCAGCGGATGACGTGCAGCACCGGACCGAACACTTCGCGGGTGAGCGTGGCCAGCGAAGGAATCTCATAGGCACGCGGCGCGAAATACGTGCCGTTGGCCGCCTCCGCCGGGAGCCGCACTTCGGCGATTTTCTTCGCTTCGCGGTCCATGCGCGCGGCATGATCGACGAGGATCTGCCGCGCGTCCTCGTCGATGACCGGGCCGACGTCGGTCGAAAGCAGGCCCGGATCGCCCACCTTCAACTCGGCCATCGCACCGGCGAGCATCGAAACGACCTTGTCGGCGATGTCTTCCTGCACGAACAGCACGCGTGCCGCCGAGCAGCGCTGGCCGGCGGACTGGAACGCGGAGGCGATGACGTCCTTCACGATCTGCTCGGGCAGGGCCGACGAGTCGGCGATCATCGCGTTCTGGCCGCCGGTTTCGGCCACCAGTGCGGCGATGGGTGCGTTGCGCGCCGCGAGCGCGCGATTGATCGCCCACGCGGTTTCGGTCGAGCCGGTGAACGCCACGCCGGCCACGCGAGGATCGCGGGTGAGCGCCGCGCCGACGGTGGCGCCGTCGCCCGGCAGGTATTGCAGCACGTCGGCCGGCACGCCGGCGGCGTGCAGCAGTTTCACGGCGGCATGGCCGATGAGCGAGGTCTGCTCGGCGGGCTTGGCGACCACCGCGTTGCCGGCGGCGAGCGCGGCCGAGACCTGGCCCAGGAAGATCGCGAGGGGGAAGTTCCACGGGCTGATGCAGACGAACACGCCGCGGCCGTTGAGGAACAACTGGTTGCTCTCGCCGGTGGGGCCGGGCAGCTGTTCGGGCTGGCCGAACAGGCGGCGCGCCATGGTGGCGTAGTAACGCAGGAAGTCGGCGGCCTCGCGCACCTCGGCGATGGCGTCGGGCAGGCTCTTGCCGGCCTCGCGCACGCACAGGGCGATGAATTCGGCCCGGTGATGTTCCAGTTGCTCGGCGGCGTGCTCGAGGATCGCCGCGCGGCTGGCCGCCGGCAGGCGATCCCAGCCTGGCTGGGCGGCGACGGCGGCGGACAGCGCGCGATCCACCAGCGCGGCGTCGGCGTTTTCGACGGTGCCGATG
>CAJYHU010000503.1 GCA_913774655.1 uncultured Luteibacter sp.
GGCTGAAGAGGTTGGCCGTGCCCCAGAGCAGCTTCACGCCGGTGTCGGCCTGCTTGCGCTCGAGCACGTCGACCATCGCCGCGAAGTTCGCGCGATAGTCCGCCAGGCCGTGGCCTTCGGGCGCCACGTCGGTGTCATGGAACGTATAGAACGGCGTGCCCAGGCGGGTGAAGAAATCGAACGCCGCGTCGGCCTTCTCGCGGGCCCGCGCCATCGGCTCGCCGCCCTGCTGCCAGGGGCGCTCGAAGGTGCCGGCGCCGAACACGTCCGAACCCGGCCAGACGAAGGTGTGCCAATAGCACGTGGCCAGGCGCAGGTGCTCGGCCATGGTCTTGCCCAGCACCACGCGCTGGGCGTCGTAGTGGCGGAAGGCCAGCGGGTTGTCGCTGCCGGGGCCTTCGTAGGCGATCTTCGGGATGCGGGAGAAATACGACATAACGATTCCTTGACGAACGAAACGGGCGGGCTAAGCCCGACGATCCTCCCCAGCGCGCGTTCCGGGCGCAATTGCGATTTCCCTCGCCCCGCGAGGGGTTTTCAATGCCGCGCTGCGTCATGTCGCCCGGCCTGCAATCCTGCTAGTTTTCCCCGGTATGTCACCGCACCGCATCGCCCTGCTGTTCAACGCCAACAAGGTCTATGACCGCCAGGTCATCGCTGGCATCGGGCATTACCTGAACAGCACGCGGGTGGAATGGGACCTCTTCATGGAAGAGGATTTCCGCAGCCGCATGCGTGACATCCATCACTTCAAGGGCGACGGGGTCATCGCCGACTTCGACGACCCCGAGGCCCAGGCCGCCCTGAGCGACCTGCACATCCCCGTGGTGGCGGTCGGGGGCTCCTACCACGATCCCTCGCACTACCCCGCGGGCGTGCCGTACATCGCCACCGACAACACGCGCCTGGTTCGCCTGGCCTACGACCACCTGATCGAGCAAGGCCTGAGCCGTTTCGCCTTCTTCGGCATCCCGAGCCATCCGGGAAGCCGTTGGGCACAGGAGCGCGAACGGGCCTTCCTGGCGATCGTCGGACAGGAATCGGTGGAGGGCGTGGTGCACGAAGGCCACTCGACCACCGCGGGCGGCTGGGGCGCCGCCGTGGAAGAACTCGTCGCCTGGCTTACCGCCCTGCCCAAGCCCATCGGCATCATCGCCGTCACCGACGCCCGCGCCCGGCAGCTGCTGCAGGCCTGCGTGATCGGCGGCATCGCGGTGCCCGAGCAGGTAGCCATCGTGGGCATCGACAACGACCCCATGGCCCAGCTGCTCACCCGGATTCCCCTGACCTCGGTGATCCAGGGCGCGGAGGAGATGGGCCGCACCGCGGCGCACCTGCTGCACCAGATGCTGCGCGGGGTGGATTGCTCCACCACACGCGTGCTCGTGCCGCCGGTGGGCATCAACGTGCAGGCTTCCAGCCGTTATCAACCGCTGCGCAGCCCCCACGTGATGCGCGCCAGCCATTACATCCGCCAGTACGGCTGCCTGGGCATCAAGACCGAGCAGGTGGCCGACTACGTTGGGGTGTCGCGCACGGTGCTCGAAGAGCACTTCAAGCGTGAGCTGAAGCAGACGGTGCACCAGGCCATCCTCCAGCACAAGCTCGACACCGCCTGCCAGCTGATCGCCGACTCGGACGCGCCCCTCGCCGACATCGCCGTGCGATGCGGGTTCACGTCGCTGCAATACATGTACGCGGTCTTCCGGCGCGAATACGACTGCACGCCGCGGCAATACCTGGACAGGCATCGCACGGCCGACGCGGCCACGGCGGAGCATCGCGACCCGTGAGTTCCCCGCCCGTCTCGGCCTCGTGCCGCCGTCCCACGCCTGTCCTTTCCCGTACTCCCTTCTGACCGTCCCGTTCCCATGCCCATTTCCGCCGCCACCGCCTGGGGCCAGTCGCCCGACGGCCGCCCCCTGCATCGCTGGACCCTGCGCAGCGCCCATGGCGCCCAGGTCGACCTCTCCGACCTGGGCGGCACGCTGTTGTCCTGGCAGGCCCCGGACCGGCATGGCCGCGTCGGCGAGGTCGTGCTCGGCCATGCCGACGCCGCACAATACCTCGCCTCGGACGCCTACATGGGCAGCATCGTGGGCCGCTGGGCCAACCGCATCCGCAGCGGGCGTTTCACCCTCGACGGGGTGGATTACAAGGTCGACCGCAACGACCACGGCAACCACCTCCACGGCGGAGTCAACGGCTTCCACCTGCAACGCTGGGAGGTCGAGCCCGAGGGTGAGACGCTCGTGCTCCGACTGGTGTCGCCCGAGGGCGACGGCGGCTTCCCCGGCGAAGTGCGGGTGGAGTTGCGGGTGCGGCTGGACGACGACGGCACGCTGGACCTGCGCTACGCTGCCACGACCGACGCGCCCACGCCCCTCAGCCTCACCGCGCACCCCTATTTCAACCTCAGCGACCGACGTCCGGACATCCGCGACCACGTGATCCGGATCGATGCCGACGAATTCCTCGCGATCGACGCCGGGGCCATCCCCATCGGCCGACAGGCCGTGGCGGGGTCGGCCTTCGACTTCCGCGAGGCCGCGCCGATCGGCTCGCGCCTGCACTGGCCCGATCCTCAATTGCGCCTGGTGGGCGGTTTCGACCACTGCTACGTGGCCCGACCGGGCCCCGTCGATACCCCGCGCACCGTCGCGGTGGTGACCGAGCCGCTGAGCGGCCGTCGCCTCACGATCGACACCGACCGGCCCGGGTTGCAGTTCTACAGCGGCCAGAAGCTCACCGGCCAGCCGGCCCGGCGTGGCGACGCCTACGGCCCGTTCGCGGGCTTCGCGCTGGAGGCGCAGGCGTTTCCCAACCAGATGAACACGACGGAGGCCGAAGGCGCCATCCTCCGGCCCGGCCAGGTGTGGCGACAGCACACGCGCTACCGGATCGACACCGTCTGACGCCGTAAAGGCACGAACGGGCATTACAATGCCCGTATGTCGCTCATTCAATTGCTCAACGTCGACTACAGCGTCGGCGGCCCACTCCTGCTCGAACAGGTCCAACTCTCCCTCGACACCGGCGAGCGCGTCTGCGTGGTCGGGCGAAACGGCGCGGGCAAGTCCACGCTGCTCAAGCTCATCGCGGGTGAACTGCACCCCGACGACGGCGAGATTCGCCTGCAAGGGGGCACCCGCATCGCCCGCCTCACCCAGGAAGTGCCTCAGGACACCGCCGGCAGCGTGTTCGACGTGGTGGCCGATGGCCTGGGCGAACTGGGCCAACTGCTCGCCCGCTACCATCACCTGCTCGACGAAGGCGACATGGACGGCCTGGGCGATGTGCAGGCGAAAATCGAAGCGCAGAACGCGTGGGATCTCGACTCGCGCGTGCAGCAGGTGATCGAGCGGCTCGAGTTGCCGGCCCACGCCGACTTCGCCGACCTTTCCGGCGGCATGAAGCGTCGCGTGCTGCTCGGCCAGGCGCTGGTCCGCGACCCCAACCTGCTCCTGCTCGACGAGCCCACCAACCACCTCGACATCGAGGCGATCGCGTGGCTCGAGGGGTTCCTCAAGAACTTCAGCGGCGCCATCGTGTTCATCACCCACGATCGCAGCTTCCTGCGCTCGCTCGCCACGCGCATCGTCGAGGTCGACCGCGGCCAGCTCACCAGTTGGCCTGGCGACTACGACAACTACCTGCGCCGCCGCGAAGAGCGCCTGCACGCCGAAGCCCAGGCCAACGCGCACTTCGACCGCAAGCTCGCCCAGGAAGAAGTGTGGATCCGCCAGGGCATCAAGGCCCGGCGCACGCGCAACGAAGGCCGCGTGCGCGCGCTCAAGGCCATGCGCAACGAACGTTCGGAACGGCGCGAGGTGTCCGGCAATGCAAAGATGAACCTGGCGAACGCGCAGGCGTCGGGACGCAAGGTGATCGATGCCGAGCACATCACCCAGGCGTATGGCGGCCGCACGCTGATCCGCGACTTCACCACCACGATCATGCGCGGCGACCGCGTCGGCATCATGGGGCCCAACGGTGCGGGCAAGTCGACGCTGCTGAAGATCCTGCTCGGCCAGCTGCCGCCGCAGGAGGGCGGGGTCACCCTCGGTACCGGCCTGCAGGTGGCGTATTTCGACCAGCACCGCATCGCGCTCGACGATTCGATGAATGCGCTGGACAACGTGGCCGAGGGCCGCGAATACATCGAGCTCAACGGACAGCGCAAACACATCATCGGCTACCTTCAGGACTTCCTGTTCTCGCCCGAACGTGCCCGCGCGCCGATCACCCGCCTGTCCGGCGGCGAGCGCAACCGCCTGCTTCTTGCCAAGCTGTTCGCCCAGCCATCCAACCTGCTGGTGATGGACGAACCGACGAACGATCTCGACGTCGAGACGCTGGAGCTGCTGGAAGAACTGCTCGGCGAATACACCGGCACGCTGCTGCTCGTTTCGCACGATCGCGACTTCATCGACAACGTTGTTACCAGCACGCTGGTGCTCGAAGGCGACGGAGCCATCGGCGAGTATGTCGGTGGGTATAGCGACTGGTTGCGGCAGAAACCCGCCGTCCAGCCCCGCGCGGCAGCCACGCCGGGCAAACCGGCGGCACCCGCGGCGGTGGCCGCGCCGGCGCCGGCGAAGAAGAAACTGTCGTTCAAGGAACAGCGCGAACTCGAACTGCTACCGGCGAAGCTGGAAGAACTCGAAAACGAGATCGCCAGGCGCACCGCGGCGATGACCGACCCGAAGTATTTCCAGCAGGACGCCGCGACGATGACGAAAGCCAACGAAGAACTCGCGCGGTTGCAGGCCGAGCTGGACGCGGCGTTCGCCCGATGGGAATCGCTGGAGGGGTGAGCGGTCCGGCGCAGTGCGCGCTGTGGACACCCCGCGAAAACCGCATGCCTCGCCGTAGGCACCGGCCTAGGCCGGTGTCCATCGCCAGGCGCTTGGGTGAGTCAACCGGTGTTCTGCAGGCCCTGCGATACGCCGTTTACGCACGCCACCAGGGCGCGCAGCAGCGTGTCGTCCTTGCCACCCGACGCGCGCCAGCGCCGCAACAGGTCGACTTGCAGCAGGCTCATCGGATCGACGTACGGATTGCGCAGGCGGATCGACGTCGCCAGGCGCGGTTCGCCGGCCAGCAGTTCGGTGGCGCCCTTGAGCTTGAGCACCCAACGTACCGTGCGCTCGAACTCGTCGCGCACCAGGGGAAAGAAGCGTTCGTGCAACGGCCCAGCCAGTCGCGAAAACGCTTCCGCGATATGGATGTCGGCCTTGGCGAGCACCATTTCCACGTCGTCGAGCATCGTGGCGAAGAACGGCCAGTCGCGCGCCATCTGCAACACCACGTCTTCCCGCCCTTCCGTCGCCAGCACGTCCAGCCCGGCCCCGAGCCCGTACCAGCCGGTGAGCACCGCGCGGCATTGCGTCCACGAGAACACCCAGGGAATCGCGCGCAGGTCTTCCACTCCCTTCATGCTGCGACGGCGCGCGGGTCGGGAGCCCAGCGTCATCCGCTCGATCACGTCGATCGGTGTCGCCCCCCGGAAGTAGTCGACGAAACCTTCGCGATCGACCAGGCCCCGATACGCCTTGCGGCTCTCGTCGGACAACCGCGCCATCACGTCTTTCCAGCCCGACTCGCGCGCTTCCGCCACGCGGGGACGCAGCGACGCGCGCATCGCCGCGCCCAGTGTCTGCTCGAGGTTGCGCACGGCGAGCGCACGAATACCGTATTTGCGATGGATCACCTCGCCCTGCTCGGTCACCCGCAGCACGCCGGCCACCGAGCCGCGGGGCGAGGCCATCAGCGCGGGCGTGATCCGCGACCCGCCCCGGCTCGCCGACCCGCCGCGGCCGTGGAAGAACGCCACCCGGATGCCCGCGGTCGACGCGACCTCCAGCAGTTCGACCTGCGCCCGCTGGAGACTCCACTTGGACGCCACCGTACCGCCATCCTTGCCGCTGTCGGAATAGCCCAGCATGATCCACTGACGGTCGCCGCGCGAGGCAAGGTGCGCCCGATACACCGGATCGTCGAGCAGCTGGCGCAACGTCTCCGCGCCACCCTTGAGGTCGTCGATGGTCTCGAACAGCGGTGCGACGTCGAGCGGCACGCGTCCGTTGTCCAGCAGGCCGCCCCGCCGCGCCAGCGCCAGCACGGCGAGCACGTCGGCGGCGGTTTCCGCCATGCTGATGATGTAGAGACCGGTCGCCTCGGCACCGTAGCGCTTGCGCGAATCCGCCAGCGTCGCGAACACCTCGCGCAACAGGCCCGCCGCGTCGTGGTCGTCGCCCGACACGAAGCTGCGCTCGCCCGCCGCATAGGGACGCAAGGTTTTCACCCGCGACGCCGCGTCGCGATCGGCCCAACCCGGATCGCCGAGCAACGCCGCCAGTGCCTCGTCGTGCACGCGTGCATCCTGGCGCACGTCAAGGCGCGCGAGATGGAAACCGAACGTGCGCGCACGCCAGAGCAGGCGCGTCACGGCATAGGCACCGGCGTGACGTCCGCCGTGGCCGAGCAGGCTCGCCTCGACCTTCGCCAGGTCGTCGATGAACTCGTCCGCCGAACGGTAGCCGTTGGACGCGTCGGTCAGCGTGGCCTCCAGCCGGGCAGCGACGAAAACCAGGAAAGCGCGATACGGCATGTCGGCGTGGCGCGGACGAATCCGCTGCGCCGCCTCCGGCAGCGCGTCCCGATACGCCGCCAGGCGCGCCCGGAGGTCCGCATCCAGCGTCACGCGATCGTCGGTCTGGCTGAGCAGACGGCCGAGCGCATCCACGTCCTCGATATAGCGCTCC
>CAJYHU010000504.1 GCA_913774655.1 uncultured Luteibacter sp.
GCGACGTCTTTCCAGCCCGCGATGGCGACGATGTCGCCCGCCTCGGCGACCTCTACCGCGTCGGTGTCGTCCGCGCGCACCACGGCCAGCCGCCCGATCCGCTGCACGCGGTCGGTGCCGCTGCGCCACACCGCGTCGCCGACGTGCAGGCGGCCGGCGTACACGCGAACGAACGCGAGGGGACCATGTGCCTGGTTGACCACCTTGAACACGAGCGCGGCGAGCGGCGCCGCCGCGTCCGGCGCGACGGCGATATCGCCCGCGTCGGTATGCCCGGGCACGGCGGGCCGATCCGCCGGTGACGGCAGATAAGCCACGAACGCGTCGAGCAACGGCTCGATGCCGACGTGGCGGAACGCGGATCCCGGCAACACGGGCTGCCCGAGGCCGGCCAGCGTGCCGCGACGCAACGCGGCCGCGAGCGCGATCGCGTCGATCGGCAACTCGGCGAGCCACCGCTCGGCCAGCGCCTCGTCGCGGTCGGCGACGGCGGCCACGAGGTCGGCGCGGGCGGGCGCGTGGGCCGCCCGCTCGTCGTCGTTCCATGCGCGCACGGTCGGCATGCCCGCGTCGTCGAAGCGCCAGATGCGTTCGGCCACGAGGTCGACCAGGCCCACGATGTGTTCGCCTTCCATCACCGGCGAAGCGACCACCCACGGATTCGCCCCGAGCCGGTCGCGCATCTGCGCGACGGTCGCATCGAAGTCCGCGCCGGGCCGGTCCATCTTGTTGACGAACGCCATCAGCGGCACGCCGTGGCGACGGGCCTGGTGCCACACGGTTTCCGATTGCGGCTGCACGCCGGCCACGCCGGAGAACACCACCACGGCACCGTCGAGCACGCGCAGCGAACGCTCCACCTCGATGGCGAAATCGATGTGGCCCGGCGTGTCGATGAGCGTGAGCCGATGCGGCAGGCCGCCCTCGGGCGTCCAGTTCGCGCGCACGGCCGCGGCGCCGATCGTGATGCCACGCTCGCGCTCCAGTTCCATGTGATCGGTGGTGGTCGCGCCGTCGTGCACTTCACCGGTGCGGTGGATCGCGCCCGTCTTGTAAAGCAGGCGTTCGGTCAGCGTGGTCTTGCCGGCGTCGACGTGGGCGATGATGCCGAGGTTGCGCCAACGGCCAACGGGGATGCTGTCTCGGGTGGTCATGGTGAAACGGTTCCTTCAAGGATCGCCAGGGGCTCGATGCGTTTTTGGCGTGACGAGCGAGGCATTCCCCGAGGCCCTCCCGTCGCCCCTGGCGTGAGCGGAACGGGTCAGGATCGGGGGTCGCGGCGGTTCTTCATGGCACGTGGCTCCGGATGGGAAAGGCAAAAAAAAAGCACCCTTGCGGGTGCTTTGAGGTGTTCATGGCCGGGCCCGTCCTACGACGAGGCACCGCCTTCCACGGCGCGCGCGCACCCGCGACGCGCCCAGGGGGCGATCGATGGCAGATGGATCAATGCGTGCTTGCACGGCGACATGGGTGGCTCCGGTTTCAGGGGGGCGGATGCTACGCCGGGTCGGATGGCGTAGCAACGGCTGGATGGTAACGTCGGGGCGGTGGCGATGCTTTCAAGCGTCCCAAGCGACCGGACCCACATCGACGGTTCGCGCCTCCGTCCGCGTGCCCGTCGGCAGCGGATCGATCGCAGGGAAGGCGCCCGCGACGCGATAGGGTCAGGCTGGCCGAGCGCGGGATCCACCGCCGGGCGACCGGTCGTCGCGACCGCGCCGCCCACGGCTCGCCCGTTATGGCAGCGCGTACGCCATGACGTAATCCCCCGACCGCGTCCCCAATCCGCTGTGCCCGCCCGCGGCGATCACCACGTATTGCTTGCCGTGGATCGAATACGACATCGGATTGGCCTGCCCACCCGCGGGCAGCCGCACCTTCCACAGCTCCTTGCCCGTGCGCTCGTCGATCGCGCGCAGGTAGTCGTCCGCCGTGGCGCCGATGAAGATCAGCCCACCGCGCGTGGTCATGTTGCCGCCGATGTTGAAGATGCCCGTCGGCAACGGCGCGTTGACGTGCGTGCCGAACGGACCGGTGTCGCGCGTCGTACCCAGCGGGTGCTCCCAGACCAGCTGGTGCGTCACCAGGTCGATCGCCGCCAGCGTGCCCCACGGCGGCGGATTGCACGGCACGCCGAGCGGATTCAGCCACGGCTTCACCTTGCCGACGTAGGGCGTTCCGTACTGCGGCGCGAGACCGCCGCCGACCGGCGGCTCGTTGCCCTGCCCGTTCCACGGCGTCACCAACCCCTTCGCCTCCGCGGGACCGCGCGGTGCCAGGCTGACCATGAACGGGATGTAGTTCGCGTTGGCGATGATCAGCTTGTTGAACGGATCGATCGACGCGCCATGCCAGTCGATCACGCCGTCGAACGCGGGATACACGATGGTGTCGGTCAACTGCGGCGGCGTGAACTGGCCCTTGTACACCGCCTTGCGGAACTGGATACGGCACATGAGCTGATCGAACGGCGTCGCACCCCACAGGTGCTGTTCGGTGAGGTCCGCAGGCGTCAAGGATGGCATGCCGGTGGAGTACGGCTGGGTCGGCGACGTGTGGTCGCCCGCCACCGCGCCCTGCGGCACCAGCTTCTCCTCCACCTTGGTCACCGGCGTACCCGTGCGACGATCGAGTACGAAGAACTCGCCACGCTTGGTCGTCTGCACCAGCGCGGGAATCGTCCCGTCCGGCGCCGGCAGGTCGACCAGCGACGGACCGGTCGGCACGTCCATGTCCCACAGATCGTGATGCGTGTTCTGGAACACCCACTTCGGCGCGCCCGTCTCGATGTCCAGCGCGACAGTGGAACTGGAATAGGTTTCGTCGAACGGACGACGATGTCCGCCGAAATAATCCGGCGTGGCGTTGCCCATCGGCAGGTACACCATCCCCAGGTCCGGATCGGCCGTGTACACGCCCCACGCGTTCGGCGTGCCGCGCGTGAGCTGGTCGTCCGGACCCGGATGCCAGTTCTGCGGATCGTGACCGACGTCCCATGCCCAGATGAGCTTGCCGGTGAGCGGATCGAACGCGCGCACGGCGCCCGACGGCTCGTTCTCCGCCTGGTTGTCGTAGACCCAGCCGCCGAGGATGGCGCGGTCCTTCAGCACCAGGGGCGGCGAGGTCACGAAATGGAAGCCCGCCGGCACGTGGCCGAGGTATTGCGTCAGCGAGATGAATCCGTGTTCGCCAAAGTCGTCGCAGGGCTTGCCGGTGTCCGCGTTGAGGGCCATCAAGCGTGCGTCGAGCACGGGCGCGAGGATGCGTCGCGGGCAATCGGTGGCCGTGCCGGCGGGCGCTTCGTAGTACGCGACGCCGCGACACGCGAGGTAGACGTCGGCATCGGTCTTCGCCTTGGGATCGAACGTCCACTTGGTCTTGCCTGTGGCGGCATCCAGCGCCACGACCCAGCTGTGTCCGGTGCACACGTAGAGCGTATCGCCGACCTTGATCGGCGTGTCTTCGAAATTGAACTCGTGGCCGGCATCGGTGCCGCCCTTGTCCTCACCCGGACGCATGGTATCGCCGGTGCGCGCCGTCCAGGCGAGCTTGAGGTTCCTGACGTTGTCGACGTTGATCTGGTCCAGCGGCGAAAAACGGTCGCCCTTGGGCGTGCGGCCATAGAACGCCCAGTCGCCGTCAGCCACCGAACGGTCCACGCCGTCGGGCAGGTTGCGCTGGGCGGCTTCGCCCTGCACGCCCACCGGGTGCATGAATCCCGCCACGCCCACGCCCACGCAGGCCAGCAGCGCGACAACAACCGCAATCGCGCCGGCGCGCTCCGGCGTGAGGCGGCGCCGTACCCACGGCATGAGCAGGTAGATGCCGAGCACCATCGGCACGAACAGGCGCGGCTCGAGCGACCAGCCGTTGAAGCCCACCTCGTACAGCGCCCACGCAACGGTACCTAGCAGCGTTACCGCGTAAAGCCACAGCGCGCGTCCCGATCCGCGCCACAGCAGGACACCGGTGAGGCAAACGGCGGCACCGGCGACCAGGTAGTAGAACGATCCGCCCAGGGCCACGAGCCACGCACCGCCCGCGGCAAGCGCCAGGCCAAGCAAGGCGATCGCCGCCGCGGTGATCCGCGGTGGGCGGCGTGATGGAATGATCGTCGACATCGTGTTCTCCGGCAGGACGTGCGACTCACAGCACGTGGCGCCGGGTCGCGCTAAGCTGCCAACGATAGCCATGGCAGGTATAGGCGCCGTGTACGCCGCCATGCCACGGGCGTCATTTATTCTTGGAAAGGAGCGATGCCATGCGATACGTCCGACTCGGCAATACGGGCCTGGAGATATCACCGCTCGTGCTGGGCTGCATGACCTACGGCGCGCCCGAACGCGGCAACCACGCGTGGACGCTCGACGAAGCGAAGAGCCGCCCCTTCCTCCGCAAGGCGCTGAACCTGGGCATCAACACGTTCGACACCGCCAACGCGTATTCCGACGGCACGTCGGAGGAGATCCTCGGGCGGGCGTTGAAGGATTTCGCCCGCCGCGACGAGGTGGTGATCGCGACCAAGACCTTCTTCCGCTGGGGCAAGGGCGCGAACCAGGGCGGCCTGTCGCGCAAGGCCATCTTCCATTCCGTGGACGATTCGCTGTCGCGGCTGGGCACCGATTACGTCGACCTGCTGCAGATCCACCGTTTCGACCCCGCGACGCCGATCGAAGAAACCCTCGAGGCGCTCCACGACGTGGTCAAGTCAGGCAAGGCGCGTTACCTCGGCGCATCGTCGATGCACGCGTGGCAATTCGCCAAGATGGTATATACCTCGCGCCTGCACGGTTGGACCGGGTTCGTCAGCATGCAGGATCACTACAACCTCCTTCAGCGCGAGGAAGAGCGCGAGATGATCCCCTTCTGCATCGACCAGGGCATCGCGGTGATCCCGTGGAGCCCGCTCGCGCGTGGCCGCCTCACGCGCGACTGGGACCAAACCAGTTTCCGCCAGGACAACGACGTGTTCGGCGGCACGCTCTACCGGTCCACGGAAG
>CAJYHU010000505.1 GCA_913774655.1 uncultured Luteibacter sp.
CCCGGGGCATCCTTTACAATGGGGCGATGAAGATCGCTTCGTGGAACGTCAACTCGCTCAAGGTGCGCCTGCCCCATCTCCAGCAGTGGCTGGCCGAGGCGCAGCCGGACATCGTCGCCCTGCAGGAAACCAAGCTCACCGACGACAAGTTCCCCGTGGACGAGATCGCGGCGATGGGCTACCGGGCCGTCTACTCGGGCCAAAAAACCTACAACGGCGTGGCTATCCTGGCGAAGGACGAACCGCGCGACGTCGTCACCGACATCCCGGGCCTGGACGATCCGCAACGACGCATCCTCGCCGCCACGGTGGGCGACATCCGCGTCATCGACCTCTACGTGGTCAATGGCAAGGCGTTGGGCGACGAGAAATACGACTACAAGCTGCACTGGCTCTCGATGGTGCGCGACTTCGTGGCGGCGGAAATCGCCAGGCACCCCCGCCTGGTAGTGCTGGGCGATTTCAATATCTGCCGCGACGACCGCGACGTGTACGACGCCGTCGCCTGGGGCGAGGACATCTTCTGCTCGCCGCCCGAGCGCGAGGCGCTCCAGGCGCTGCTCGACGCCGGGCTGCACGACAGCTTCCGCCTGTTCAACGACGAGGCGGGCCATTTCAGCTGGTGGGACTACCGCCAGGCCGCGTTCCGCCGCAACATGGGGCTGCGGATCGACCTCATCTTGATCAGCGATGCGCTCAAATCGGCGGCGACGTCGTCGATCATCGACAAGGCGCCCCGCCGGTGGGAACAACCGTCCGACCACGCGCCCGTCGCGCTGGAGCTCACGCTTTGAACACTCCCAAATCCGAATGGCCGAGCTCCCTCGACGACGAGGAGCTGCGCGAACTGGACACCTACCTGCGCAAGCACGGCAACGAGGGCGACCTCATGCTCGACGGCGTGCACGGCCTGCTGTCGGCCATCGCCGTGGGTCCGCTCCAGATCAAGCCCGAAGAGTGGTTGCACGAGGTGCTGCACGATGCCTTCGAGGACGAAGGCGAAGGCAACCGCGTGCTGGCGCTGCTGGCCAAGCTCAACGATTCGGTCAGCGCCGAACTCGACGTCGAGGCCTATGAGCCGATCCTGGGCGAGATCGATACCGACGAAGGCCCCCTGCTGTCGGCGGGCGGCTGGTGCGAAGGCTTCAGCCGCGGCATCGACATGCGCGCGGCCCTTTGGGAATCCCGTCTGGCGGAAGATCCCGACCTCATGCAACTGCTGGGGCCGGTCATGGCGCTCGCGGTCGACGAGGGCGTGCTGCAGGCCGACGCCGAGTTCGAAAAGCTCAGCGACGAAGAATACGACGAATGTCTCGGCCAACTGCCCGAGGTGCTCAGCGCCGTGGCCGAATACTGGGAGGCCAAGCCCCCCACCGAGGACGAACTCAAGGCCATGGTCCGTCCGCGCGACGGTGGCGGCGACGACCATCCGCCACGCCAGCGCTCGGGTCACTGGGTCCACTGACGATCCGCCATCGGCCGCCCGGGCGAAACGGATCGTTCGCCGCGCGCGCCTTGGCACCGGCGTCCGCCGGGCGCATCGTGGGGGGCAGACATGCATGCTCCGGAGCCTCCCATGACCCAACGCCATCTCCTGCGCCGCGTCCGTGGCATCGACACCGCCGACGGGGCGGGTGTGAAGCTCAAGCGTGTGATCGGCCAGCCGGCCTTGGACATGCTTGACCCCTTCCTCATGCTCGACGAGTTCCGCAGCGACCAGGCAAGCGACTACATCGAGGGTTTTCCCGAGCACCCCCATCGCGGCTTCGAGACCGTGACCTACATGCTCGCCGGTCGCATGCGGCACCAGGACAACCACGGCAACCAGGGCGACCTCGGCCCCGGCAGCGTGCAGTGGATGACGGCCGGTCGCGGCCTGCTGCACTCGGAGATGCCGCAGCAGGAAGAAGGCCTGATGTGGGGCTTCCAGCTATGGGTCAACCTGCCGGCCGATAACAAGATGGCCGAGCCCCGCTACCAGGACATCCCCGCCAGCGAGATTCCCGAGGTCGCGCCCGCCCCCGGCGTGACGGCGAGGGTCATCGCCGGTGAGCTGGCCGGCGTCACCGGCCCCGTGGCCGGCATCGCCACCGCCCCGCTCTACCTCGACCTCTCGCTGGCGCCGCACGCCACCTTCGACCTGCCCTTGCCGGTCGGGCATGCGGGCTTCGCCTACGTGTTCGACGGCGCACCCGTGCATGTCGCGGGACAGGCGCTGGGCCGCGGCGACCTGGGCGAGTTTTCGCGCGCAGGCGATACGGTGTCGTTGCGCGCAGGTGACGCGGCCACCCGCCTGATCGTGGTCGCAGGCCGGCCCCTGGGCGAGCCGGTGGCCCGGTACGGTCCGTTCGTGATGAACACCCCGGCGCAGATCCACGAAGCCATCGCCGACTTCCGTGCCGGGAAGTTCTGACCGTCCAGTGCGTTTCTTGAGGCTGTCACACGCACCGTCATAGGCTTGGGCCCATGTCCCGACAAAAACACGCGTTTCTCTTCGACCTCGACGGCACCCTCGTCGACAGCGTCTACCAGCATGTGCTCGCCTGGAAGGAAGCCCTCGACGCGGAGGGCATCGATCTGTCCGTGTGGCGTATCCACCGCAAGATCGGGATGAGCGGCGGCCTGTTCACCGACATCCTGCTGCGGGAGACCGGCACGGCGATTACCCCGGACCGGATCGAACGGCTGCGCCACAACCATGCCCAGGCCTATGGTCGCCTGGCCCAGGAAGGCGGCGTCAGGCCCCTGCCCGGCGCCGTGGCCTTGCTGGCGTGGCTCACCGACGCTGACATCCCGTGGGCCATCGCCACCAGCGGACGCATGGAAACCGCAGCGCACAACCTGGTCGCGCTGGGCGTCGATCCAGCGCGGGTGCCGGTGGTGACCCGCGACCAGGTGCGCCACGCCAAACCCGATCCCGACCTCTTCGTGACGGCGGCCGAGCGCCTGGGTACCGACATCCGCGACGCGATGGTCATCGGCGATGCCATCTGGGACATGCTAGCCGCCCAACGCGCCCGGGCGCTGGGCATCGGGTTGCTCTCGGGCGGCTACGGCGCCAACGAACTGGAACGGGCCGGCGCCTACCGCGTCTTCGACGACCCGGCGGACCTGCTTCGCCACATCGACGAAGTCGCCGCCCGAAGCTGAACGAAGCCCTTGTTCCGGCCGCCCTTGTTTAGCTGCCGGACGGTTTCCGGTGCTTAGCATGGTGTGCATACGCAGTCGCGAGGATGTCACTGCCCATGCGTTTTCTCTTCACCGTCGTTCCGTTGACCGCCGCGCTCATCATCGCGGCCTGTTCCCCGGCCGAACCGACCGCCACGGCGCCGTCGGCGGCCAGCACTGCCGCGTCGCCTGCCCCGGGCAAGTCCGCGCCGGCCAACCCTGCGCTCGGCTCGGCCGACTGGTATGCGTGGGTGGACAAGACCCTGGCGATCAGCGATGACGGCCACGGGCCCAAGCCGGAAACCCCTGAATGGGATGCCGCGGTCAATCGCAAACTCGGCCAGGAGGCGCCGCAGGCCGAGGCCGGCTCGCCCGAATGGCAGCAATCGGTGGATGCGCTGCTGCGTACCCGCGTCGCCACGCATTGATCTCCGTACCGCAGGGCGCGCCGTCGTCCGCGGGACGGGCTCCTACAGCGCGTGTTCCAGCACCGTCTGGCCCCTGGCCAGCGTCACCTCGCCCGACGGCAACGAGAGCACGAGGCCGCCGGGTGCGTCGATGGGCTGGGTGACCGTCAACCGCACGACCCCGTCGTGGGCCTTGAGCGTGTAACCCAGCCGCCCGTACGGCGTACGCAGGTCGCGCATCGCGATGCCCTCGCCATCGAGCCACGTCGATGGCACGCCGGCCGCGAGCACCATGGCGTGGTCCGCGGCCCGCTCGTAGGCAAACAGGTCCAGGGCCGAGCGCACGTAGTCCGAGGCGATCCACGCATGGGGCATGTCGCCGACGAAACGCGGTTTGCGGGGGTCCTTGCCTACCACTTCGGCCCACTGGTTCCACGCGGCCGGGCGCCGGTCGGCGAAGAAGAACCCGAGCAGGGCCGACACCCGGTCGCGCCATCCCAGGCGCACGAAGGTGGCGACGGTGCGCAATTCGTACGGGGTGTAGTCGTCCCACGCACGCCGTCCATCGCGCCGCGCCACGAAATCCTCCCAGTATCGTTCGAACGTGCGGTCCACCAGCGCCTTGGGTAGGCGCGACTGCTCGCCCCCGGGCGACAACGCGATGGTCGTGGAGGTCGCGTCGAAGTCGCCCAGTTCGGCGGCACCGGGGATGAAGTCGATGCCCTTGGCCTTCACCGCCGCGAGGATGGACGCGTGCAGGTCCGTGCGGAAGGCGTCACGGGATGCGGCGAACGCTCTGGCATCGTCGGCGTGACCGAGTGCGTTCGCGAGGTCGGTCGCGTCGTCGTAGCCCTTCAACGCCCAGAAGTCGTCCCAATACGAATGCATCGGCTTGGCCGAGTAGCCCTCGTGGCTGATCGACGCCGGCATCAGGCCGTAGAGCGGCGCCGGCTGGCGCTCCGACGCACGCAGCGCATCCATGTACGCGACGGCCTTGCGCACGTGGGGATACAGCGCGTCGACGGTCGGCCGGTCATGCGTGTAACGCCACAGTTCGGCGATGGCGAAGACCAGCTCGCCATGGCTGTCGTTCTCCGGCACCGGGTCGGCGCCGCGCGCGTCCACGCAGCATGGCACCTTGCCGTTCGAGAACTGGTGGGGCGCGTACCAGCGGATGAAGTCGCGCGCCACGTCCTCGTGGCCGGTGCGCAGCAGGCCTTCGAGCATCATCGCGCCATCGCGCACCCACGTGCGCGAATAGGATCGCGTGCCCGGCTGCAACGCGGGGCCATCGCGCGACATGAGGATCTGCGCCATACCGCTCTTCATCGTGTCGACAATGGCCTGTGCCTGCGCGGGCACGTGTACGGATACGCGGTCGAGCTGGTCGCGCCACTGTGCCGCCACGGCGTCGGCGTGCCGGTCGAGCCAGCCGGCCACGTCCGTCGGCGGGGTCAGCGTGGCATCGGCGCGCGACGGGACGACCAGGCCGAGGTCGACGTGGCCGTGCGCCGGCACATGCAGGGTGTAAAGCAAGGCGCCCTGGGCGAACCCGGAGGGATCGTGCAGCGTGGCCGGGGTGGCCGCCGTGTCGCGTGCATCGAGGCGTTCGGTGAGCGTGACCGGGCCGTTGGCGACGGCCACGAAGCGCGAGGGCGCCTGCAGGCTCACCACCTTGCGCGTGCCGTCGACGGTGAGCGTATGGCCGCTCCAGGCGAGATCGTGGATGGTGGCGATGCCGCCGGGGGCATTGAGGAACTGGGTCGGCGGGTTGACCTGGAACGGTCGCGCGGCCAGCGCGAGCGTGACGTCACGCGCCGCGTCGCCGTCGTTGCCGACACGGTACGACAGCACCAGCGACGCATCGCCCGGATGCCCTTCCGCGAACGCCGAGGTGGTGAGCGTCAGGCCATCGGCCTTCCAGGTGACCGAAGGCATCGGCAGGTAGCGGTCGCGCAGCGCCTGGGTGGTGGTGACATCGGCCCAGGTCAGCAGCCGGCCGCCGTCGATGAGGAAGGGTTCGATCGAGAACGCACCGCGCGATACTTCGACGGCGCCATCCTCGGAGATCAACGCCGACTCGCGCGCACCGCCATCGACACCGACGAGCGTCCAGTACGACTGCTCCCCGGAAAAACCTCGTGGATACAGCCCGCGCCGCGCCTGGCTCGCGCGTGACTCGAACACCGCGTTTGCCGTCGGCGGCGGCGCGGGCACGGCTTCGGGGGCGCGCGGGGCCAGGCGCAGGTCATCGAAGCAGACCTCGCCCTTGTCCGTGCTACCGGTGGGCTGGGCTTCCTTGTAGATCATGAACTCGATGTCGCGGGTGTGCCGCAACGTGCGGTCGGCGACCGGCCCCCAGGCGAACCCGACCTCGCGGCTGGTGATCTGGC
This sequence comes from uncultured Luteibacter sp., assembly GCA_913774655.1. Classification (GTDB taxonomy): domain Bacteria; phylum Pseudomonadota; class Gammaproteobacteria; order Xanthomonadales; family Rhodanobacteraceae; genus Luteibacter; species Luteibacter sahnii. The sequence continues at coordinate 5,969 of CAJYHU010000505.1, forward strand.
GCGGGGTCCATGCCGGCGACGGCACGAAGGCCGCCTGCTGGTACCACCAGACGTTGTCGCCGCTGTCGTCGATGAATTTCAGCTGCAGCGTGTTGGCCGGCATCTGTCCGCGCACGCGGAACGACAACGCGAAGCCCGGCGGAAAATCCACCGGTAGCGTGCGGCGCATCGACGCCGAGCCGGACACGCCGTGGAAATCGAACGCCAGGCACACGCCGCCCTCGTCACCCTGGCGAAGGCTCGCCGTGACGTCGTCGGTATGGGCGGCCGTCCAGCGCGAGGCATCGTCGAGCCGGTCGAGCGTGCGTGGCGCGTCGGCCGCCGCGGTGGCGACGGACGCCAGCAGGGCCAGCGGGACAAGGCATGCTTTCATCGCTCAGCCCTTCACGCTGCCCAGGAGCAGGCCTTCGAGGTAATAGCGCTGCAAGGCCAGGAACAGCACCAGCACCGGGAGGATGGTGACCACCGAACCGGCCATCATCAGCTCGCTGTCCTGCACGTGTTCGCGCGAAAGCGACGCCAGGGCGATGGGCAGCGTGTAGTGCTCCTGCCCGGTCAGCGCGATCAGCGGCCACATGAAGTCGTTCCACGCGGCGAGGAAAGTGAATATCGCCAACGTCACCATGATCGGTTTCAGCAGCGGCATCACGATGGTGGCGAAGATCCGGAATTCACCGGCGCCGTCGATGCGCGCCGCCTCGAGCAGGTCGTTCGGGATGCCGCTCGCATACTGGCGCACGAGGAAGATGCCGAAGATGGTGGCCAGTGCCGGCACGATCACGGCGCCATAGGTGTTGACCAGGCCCATGTACTTCAGCAGCAGGAACAGCGGCAGCATGGCGACCTGGGCAGGGATCACCAGCGCGCCGAGCAGCAACTGGAACAGCCGCTGGCGCCCGCGGAACGCCAGCTTCGCGAAGGCATAGCCCGCCATCAGGTTGAAGGCCAGCGAAACCAGCGTGATCGAGGTCGAGATCACGAGGCTGTTGACGAGGTAGCGTCCCATGCCGGCGTTCATGAACAACTGGCGGTAGTTGTCCAGCGTCGGATGGGTGGGCAGCACCGGCGGCGGCAGCGAGCTGGCCTGGCCCTGCGGCATGAACGATACCGAGAGCATGTAGAGCAGCGGCGCGATCGCGACGGCGGCCGCGCCGATGAGCAGCCCGTTGATCAGGCCTTTTGCCAGGCGCGGACTCATGCCGGTTCTCCCCGCTTCGACAGGCGAAGCATCGTGGCCGTCACCGCGAACATGATGACGAAGAGGATGAACGCCACGGCCGACGCCGAGCCGAGGTTCCACCACTTGAAGCCTTCTTCGTACATCAGGTAAAGCACCGAGGTCGTGCTCTGCAGCGGGCCGCCTTCGGTCATCACGTAGGGCTCGGCGAACAGCTGGAAATACCCCGATACCGTGAGGATGCTCACCATCAGCATCGTGGGCTTGAGCATCGGCAGCGTGATGTGGCGGAACTGCGCGAACGACGAGGCGCCGTCGATGCGCGCGGCCTCGTAGAGATCGCCGGGGATGGCCTGCAGGCCCGCCATGAAGATGATCATGTTGTAACCGAAGTTCTTCCACACCGCGAAGAGGATGATGGTCGGCATGGCCCAATGCGGATCGCCCAGCCAGTCGACGGTGGGCAGGCCCATCGCGTCGAAGGCGTAGTTGATCAGGCCGTACTTGGTGTTGAACAGGTAGCGCCAGATCACCGCGACCGCGACCACCGTGGTGACGACCGGCGCGAACAGCGCGGTGCGGAAGAACGGCTTGAAGCGCGCCAGCGGTGAGTTCAGCAGCATCGCCGCACCCAACGACGCCATCAGCGACAAGGGCACGCCCACCACCACGAAATACAGGGTATGCCCCAGCGCCGACCAGAACAGGGGGCGATGCAGCAAGGTCCAGTAGTTGTCCAGCGCCACGAAGCGCAGGTTGCGGATGTCCGCCAGCGCGTAGAGGTCGTAGTCGGTGAGCGAGAGCACCAGAGCCGCGACGACCGGCAGCAGGAAGAACAGCCCGAGCACGATCAGGGCGGGCGTGATGAAGAGCCAGGCGGCGCGGGTCGTGTTCATGGCGTGTTCTTGTGGCCGTGGTCGAGCATCCAGCGGCGCTTTTCGAGCAGCCGGTCGGCACGCCGGTCGATCTCCGCGGCGGCCTGGTCGATGGTGAGGTCGCCATGGGCCGCCTGCGCGGCGACAAGCTGCATCTCGGTGACGATGCGCTCCCACTCCGCGACCGGCGGTGTCGGCTTGACGCGTTCGAGCTGGTCGCGGAACGCCGCGGCCTTGTCGTCGTTCTTCAGGGCGGGCGCCTCCCACGACGAGCGGCGCGGCGGCATGTCGCCGAGGATCTCGTAGAAACGCGCCTGCACCGCGGGACGGGAGAGAAACTCGATCAGCGCCCAGGCGTCGTCCTTGTGCCGCGAGCGTCGGAAAATCACCAGGCTGGAGCCGCCGGCATTGGAGGCACCGGGGCCGTCCGGCCCCGGCAGCGGCGTCGTGCCCCAGTCACCCTGCTGCGACGCGGGCAACCGCTGGCGGAATTCGCCGATGTTCCACGGGCCGGAGAGGTAGAACGCGAAGAAGCCCTGACCGAACGCCGCCCAGGGGTTGCCGATGCCGACGTTGGTCATCATCGGGGCCTCGCGGTTCTTGAACAGCGACACGTAGAACGCGAGCGCCTTCTTGAAACCCGGGCTGCGAAAATTGCCGTAGCGCCCGCCATCGCGCAGCAGCGGATCGTTCTGCTGCAGGGCCAGGGCGAGCAACTGCTCGAACTCGTTGGTCGGCAGCAGCACACCGTAGGCCTGCCCGGCCGGTTGGGCCAGCTTCGCCATCATCGCCTGCCATTGGGCCCAGTCGCGCGGCGGATGGTCGTAGCCGGCCTTGGCCAGGAGGTCCTTGCGGTAAAACAGCAGGCGCGTGTCGACGTACCAGGGCACGCCATAGAGCGTGCCGTCGATCACGTTGGTCGACCAGATGGCGGGGAAGTAATCGCGTGGATCGATCGTGGTCGAGGCGGCGACGCGCGCATCGAGCGGCTCGAGCGCGTCCAGTGCCACCATCTCGGGAACCCACGTGTTGCCGAGCTGGGTGATGTCGGGGGTGGAATCCCCGGCGTAGGCGGTCAGCAGCTTCTGGTGCGCCGCGGTCAGCGGCAGTTGCTGGATCTCCACGTGCAGGCCGGGATGTTCGCGTTCGAAGTCGGGCAGCAGTTTCGCCACCGCCTCGCCTTCGCGGCCGATCGTCCAGAACTGCAGGGTGCGCGTGCCGTCGTCATGCCTGGCGCAGCCGGCCAGCGAGGCACCGGCCAGAGCCAGTGCGAGGCCGAGGCGCGCGGCGCGGAAAACGCGCTTCACCACAGGTCGGCGGCCGTGCCGTTGTCGAGCCAGCCGCCGGCGAAGCCGGCGCGCTCCAGGCCCTTGCGCAGGTACGGATTCTTCTTCATCACGTTCCAGACGAAGTTGCTCCGGTAGTTCTCGATCATCAGCACGATCGGTCCCTGGTCGATGCCCAGGTGCACGTTGTCGGCCCAACCGAAGCCGGGGATCAGCCGGCCGGTACGCAGGTCGGCCCGCGTCTCGAAGCTCGGGTTGAAGGCATCGACGAAGCCGTACTTGGTGTAGATGTACTGGCCGTACTTCTTCTTCATCTCTTCCAGGGCGGGAATGACGATCTCCGGCGCAAAGGCGATGGAACCGCCGGCGGCGGTCGGTACGATGGTGCCGTCGTCGGAGACGTAATCCAGGCCTGCGCCACGCGCGGTGTAGCCATGGAAGGTCAGCTCCTTGTCGCCCTGCTTCACCACGAAGCCGCCGGGGCCGTTGCTGGCGGTGAGCCCCCAGATGTTCTTGCCGTAGCCTTTCCAGCCGCCGGGATTGGCCTCGCCGTACGCCTGCTGCGAATAGGTGGCACGTCGGCTGTTCTCGAAATAGTCCAGGCCGTGCTTGCTGTTCCAGGCGTCGCGGATACCGCGGAAGTCGACCCACGTGTGGCTGTACTGGTGGCCGAACAGCGGCGCGAAGTTCAGGAACGTCTGCCCGTGGAATTCGCCCCAGGTCTTGTCGTAGGTTTTGGTCCAGCCGGCCCATGCGTCGTCGCCCACCGGGTGCGTGGGCGAGCCCAGCGCGAGCAGGTAGACGAGCATGCCCTCGTTATAGCCTTCCCAGTCGTGCGGTATGGCCTTGCCGCCCGGGGTCCAGCCCATGCTGATGAGCGGCGGGCGCTCCTGCAGCCAGGTCCAGTCGACGCGACGATAAATCGTGTCGGCCAGGTCGCGGATCTCCTTTTCCTTCGCGTCGTCGCGGTCGTAATAACTCTGCGCGAACAGCACGCCGCCGAGCAGCAGCGTGGTATCCACCGACGACACTTCCACCCAGTTGGCGAAACGCGCGCCGGTCTTCATGTCGAGGAAGTGGTAATAGAAACCGTGGTAGCCGGTCTGGCCTTCCTCGGCCGGGCCCTGCGGCGCGTCCTTGAAGAAACGCAGCGTCGCCAGCGTACGGTCGACGGCCTGCTCGCGCGTGATCCAGCCCCGTTCCACGCCGACGCCGTAGGCCGTCAGGCCAAAACCCACCGAGGCGATCGAGGCAAACGACTCGCCCGGGTAATGGTCGGGAATCAGACCGTTCTGCGGATTGGCGCTGTCCCAGAACCACTGGAAGGTGCGCTTTTCCAGATCGGCAACCATCGGCGGCACGGCGTTGACGTCGTGGATCGCACCGTGCACGGGCTTCGGTACGGGCGGCGCCTTCGCGGCATCCTGCGCCTGGGCGATGGGCGTGGCGCACAGAAGAAGGCCGAGGGCGAGAGAAAGGCGCTTCGAGGTCTTGGCTTGCATGACGTGGTCCTGGTGCGTAAACGTTTACGTCGCGAGGTCGGAGAAAGGCCCCGAAGGGCCTTGGTCGATCACGGAACCATACGGCGCGAGCGCATCGGTGGCAATCGCGGTGGCCCTCACGTGGCCACCCTGTCGGCGCTGCATTCGCGATCGATGAACTGTTGGTGCGTCGGCATGAGGTCGACGTTTTTCGACACGACCTCGCGCACGCCGTGGAGGAACCGGGGCAGGTCGGCGTCGGGCATGAGATCCACCAAGGGATCGTAGCTGCGGGGCACGATGCCCTGCCCGATCATGACCTGCACCCAGCTGACGCTACCGAACATTTCGTCGGCATGACGGAAAAACCGGCCGCTATGGCGAAACAGGTCGATGTTGGCCTGCAGCGATTCGGGGATCGGCATCGTGCGGCAATGGTTCCAGAACGGCGAATCGTCCCGCGTGGTGGCGGTGTAGTGCAGCACGAGGAAGTCGCGGATGCGCTCGCACTCGAAACGCGTCTGCGCGTTGAAGCGGTCCTGCAACACCGGGTCCATCACCCCGTTGGACGGAAAAAGCTGTAGCAGTCGCGAGATGCCCGACTGGATCATGTGGATGCTGGTGGATTCCAGGGGTTCCATGAAGCCGCTGGCGAGGCCGAGCGCCACGACGTTGCGGTTCCATGACTTGTTTCGCATCCCGGTCGTAAAGCGCAGCGGGCGGGGATCGCCCAGGGGCGTGCCGTCGAGATTCGCCAGCAGGCACGCTGCCGCCTCGTCGTCGCCCAGGTACTGGCTTGCGTAGACGTAACCGTTGCCCGTGCGATGTTGCAGCGGGATACGCCATTGCCACCCGGCCGGCCGCGCGGTCGATCGCGTGTAAGGGGTCGGTGTTTCCACGCGCTCGCATGGCACGGCCAGCGCGCGGTCGCACGGCAACCAGTGCATCCAGTCCTCGTAGCCGGTGTGCAGGGCGTCTTCGATGAGCAGGCCACGGAAGCCGGAGCAATCGATGAAGAGATCGCCCTCGATGCGCTCACCGGACTCGAGCACGACCGCGCTGACGTGACCGGATTCCGGATGCAGGTCGACGTGACGTACCTTGCCTTCGGTGCGCCGCACGCCGCGCGCTTCGCTGTAGGCCCGAAGATAGCGTGCGTACAGCGCGGCGTCGAAATGGTAGGCATAGCCGATGCCCGCCAAGGGATTGCTGGCCGGCACGTCGACCGGGGCAGGCAGGAACCTGCCACGTACCGCCGCGACCGTGTTGACGGAATAATCGAGCAGGTCGCCGGCGTGACCGGCCATCCGGCCCTTGAGCCAGTATTGGTGGAACGGCGTCATGCCGACATCGTGGCCGATGACGCCGAAGCCATGCATGTAGCTGTCGCCGGGCTTGCCCCAGTCGCGGAACTGGATGCCCAGCTTGAACGTGCCCTGCGTGCGGGCGACGAAATCGGCCTCGTTGAGGCCGAGCATCTGGTTGAAGGCCTTGATGTGCGGCACGGTGGCCTCACCCACGCCGACGGTGCCGATGTCCTCGGACTCGACCAGCCTGACGGTGGCGCGCTGGCCTAGCACCCGCGATAGCGCCGCGGCGGCCATCCATCCGGCGGTGCCGCCCCCGACGACGACGATGTGTGTGGTGGCTTGGCTCATCGCGGGCAAGACATCGAAGGGGAAAGAAGGGCACCCGCGGGGAGACGCGCGGGTGCCAAGAAAGGCACGTCCGGCCCGGTGGCCGGACGTGCTGCGACGCGGTTAGAACTTGAAGCCGGCCGTGAAGCGCGCGGTGCGCGGCACGAACTGGATGTTGCCCTGCTTGTTGAACACCACCGGCGTACCCGGGGGGGCCAGCGGGTTGTTGCCGAAGTTCGTGTTGTAGTCGGCGAAGTTCTTCCAGTTGAACACGTTCAGGATATCGAAGCGGATGTAGAACTTCGTCTGATCGTTGTCGTTGATCGGGAAGTCCTTCGTCGCCTGCACGTCGATGTCGCGGTAGCCCCAGATCTTTCCGCCCACCAGGAACTTCGAACCCGGCGGCGTATACGCCATCGGACGCGCGCTCTCGCCGGTCGGGAACACGTAACCGTTGCCGTAACCCACGGCGCCGTTCCACGGCAGAGGGGTGGCAAGGGTCAGCTTCGCCGAGAAGCTGAAGCCCCACGGACCGTCGATCGAGCCGGTGGCGACGAAGCGGTGCTTCGATGCCGCGTTCGAGGTGACGAACGGATAGGCCTGGATCGTCGGTTCGTCGAACGAGTAGTGTTCGCCGATGTCACGGTTCTGCTTGGCGCGGGTGTAGGTGTAGGCGAAGTTCGCGCCCCAGCCCGACTCGTGCGTGTACGGCTTGTCGGCCGAGATCAGCACCTGGGTGCTGCGCGTACGGATGCCGTTGTTGCCGACGATCATCGAGCCGAAGCCCGGGATGCCGTTGCTCCACGGCTGCGAACCGTTCTGGAAGAACGAGCCGTCCGGGTACCGGTTGCCGAGCGTGAAGGCGAAGCCGTCGTACGACAGCACGCGCGTCACGGTGACGTCGGTGTTCCAGTCACCCACCTTGTTCGACATGCCCAGGCTGTACTGATCCGAGTACGGGGCCTTCAGGTTGTTGTTGAGCATGTCGACTTCCTGGCCCTTGTTCGACCCGGCGACGAGCGCCTGGAGGTTCTGCAGGCCATTGAGGTAAGCCGGGTCCCACGCCACGCAATTGGTGTTCGGGCCGACGGTACACGGGCGGTCCGGGATGTTGAAGAAGATTTCCTGGTAAGGCAGCGCCGACTTGGTCTGCTCCAGCTGCAGGTAGTCGTACAGGTTACGGTCGTACGAACGGCCCGCACCACCGTGGATCACGTGCTCTTCGTCGGCGAACAGGTCGTACGAGAAGCCCAGGCGCGGCGCCCACTGGTTCGGCGCATGACGGTTGTGACCGTTGCTGACGTAGTCGCGATAGTCGATGCCGCCCTTGGCCAGCGTCTGCGCATAGGTCTGGCCCGGAAACTGGTCCTGCGCGTTCTGGTCGAGCGAGTTGAAGCCGTCGATGACGTTCTGCGGGGTGACGTAGTTGAGGTACGAGGGGGTCTTTTCCTTGTCCCAGCGCACGCCCAGGTTCAGGGTGAGGTGGTCGTTGACCGACCAGTCGTCCTGGATGTAAGCGCCGTACTGTTTGCTGTTGGTTTCCGCGATCGGGTTCAGGCCCGGCACCGGGTTGGAGAACTGCGCCTTGTAGGGCAGCGCCTGGGTGCCGTTCGGATCGACGTTGTAGAAGAACTGCGGGTTGGTGTCCTGGGCGTCCTGCGCGTGCAGGGTGACGTCCTTGTACTTGTAACCCACCTTCACCACGTGATCGCCGTGCCAGGTCAGGTCGTTGAAGGTGAAGTCGTCCTGGATCGAGGGACCTTCCTGGCCCTTGATCTGCGTGGCCAGCGGCGAGGCGGCGCCGATGCCGATGATCGCCGCGTCGTTGAGCGGACGCCACTGGTAGTTGTAGCCGTTGCCATAGTTGATCGGCAGCGGGTCGTTCGACGAGTTTTCGTAGCTGGCCTTGAACTCGTTGAAGTACCACTCGCCGCTATGCTGCCAGCGGAAGGTGCCGCGGGTGTCGTGGTTGGCGGTCACGATCGACTGCGACAGCGACTGGCCGGCGCCGATGTTGTCGGCCTGGGTTTCGCGGCGCACCTGGGTGCTGATCTCGATGCGATCGCGGTCGGAGAATTCCCAGTCGATCTTGCCGAAGTAGAGCTTTTCGTCGAACGGCAGGTTGGACGGGCCCAGGGCGGCCTGCGCGGCGGCGGGCAGCAGGCCGATGGCGCTGGCCGGCACGTCCGAACCCGGCGTGACGGTGATCGGGGTGTCGAACTTCTTCTGCTCGAAGGTCATGAAGAAGTGCATCTGGTCCTTGATGATCGGGCCGCCGAGCGAGAACCCATATTCCTTCTCGAACGAACGCGCCTTCTCACCGTCCTCTTCAGCCGGCGTGCGGCTGCGGAACTTGTCCGCCGTGTAGGTATAGAACGTCTCGCCGTGGAATTCGTTCGTGCCCGACTTGGTCTCGGCGGTGATCGCGGCCGACGACACCTGGTCGTACTCGGCCTTGTAGTTGGAGGTGATCACCTTGTACTCGCCGATGGCGAGCTGCGGGAACGGGTTGCCCTGGCTGGCGACCTGTCCGGACACGCCGCCGGCCTTCACATAGCTCTTCTGGCCCACGCCGTCGATGAAGACGTTGACCGAACTGTCGTTCTGCGCACCGCCGCGCAGGGACGTGTGGCCCTGGGCATCGACGCTGAAGACCATGCCGGGCACGGTGTCGGCGAATTCGAGGAAGTTGCGCGACACCTGCGGAATGGTCTGGATCTGGTGCAGCGAGATCGTCTTGGCCACTTCCGGCGTGCGCACTTCGGTCAGGGTCGTCGCATTGACGGTGACGCCTTCCATCGCCGTCGGCGAGGTCGCATTGGCGGCCGGGGCGGCGGCGGGCGCGGCCAGGTTCAGCGTGGCCGTCGAGGCGACGGTCAGCGTCACGCTCTGCTGGGTGCCGGGGCCGGCGTCGACCTGGTAGGTCGCCGGGGGAAGGCCATTGATGATGTAGGCACCGTCGGCATCGGCCGTGGCCTTGCGCGAGAGGCCAGTCTGCGGATTGAACGCGGTGACCGTGGCGCCGGGCGCGGCCTTGCCGCGCAGCGTGGCGACCACGGTCTGCGCATAGGCCGACGGCGCGATCGCCGCGGCAGTGATCGTCGCGGTGATGACGCCCGCGAGGAACTTCTTCTTCAACTGCATCGAGGCTTTCATTGCTTCCCTCTCCCCAAACGTTTTTCTGAGTGTTGTGTGATCCGGTCCATCGGACATGACTTGCGTTGGCCGGCCTGTACGGCCGTCGTTCCGGTGGCTTCGGCTAGCCACTCTGGTTGAATCGTTGTGCCCCTTGCCGCCCCACGCGATGTTCGGCGGGGTCCGGCGGCATGTTCGCTGCGTCCTGAAAGGCGCCGTCCTGGGAATCCAGTCCGCGACCCGGCAAGTCGCGTGTCGACGGGTATCAGTCCCGTCGTCGTATCCGTTCGTTGCCGCCGCAGGAGGCGCGGACCACCAATTCGGTGCCGACCACGGCCCGCGGTTCGGGCGGGGCGTCGTCGGGTGCTTCGATGGCGCGCACCAGCACCTCGAGCGCGGCTTCGCCCAGTTCGGCGATGCGCACGCGTACCGTGCTGAGCGCGGGCGTGACGTAACGCGCCATGGGAATGTCGTCGAAGCCGGTCACCGCGATGTCTTCGGGCGTGCGCACGCCGGCTTCGGCCAGCGCCGAGAGGCAGCCGATGGCCATCATGTCGTTGGCGGCGAAGATCGCGTCGGGTCGCGGCTGCATCGCCAGCGCCTCGCGACCGGCGCGGTAGCCGGATTCTTCGGTGAAGTCGCCGGACAGGATCGTGGCGGTGTCGGCGAGCCCGGCGCGGCCGAGCGCGTCGCGGTAGCCGCGCTCGCGCTCCTGCACGTCGTGGTTCACCTTCGGGCCGGCGATGAAGACGATGCGCTGGCGCCCAAGGCCGATCAGGTGCTCGACCATGGCGAACGCGCCGCCGTGGTCGTCCACGTCGAGCGCGGCGTGCCGCTCGGAGCGAACGTGGCTGTTGATCAGCACCGTCGGCAGCACGATGGGCAGGTTGTCGTCCAGGAACGCGCTGTCGGCATGCGGAGACATCACCAGCAGGCCGTCGACGCGACCCTGCATGGCGCGCAGGGCCACGGCCGCCTCGGTAGCGTCACCGTGCGAACTCGACACGAGCAGGTACAGCCCACGTTTGCGCGCCGCCAGATCGATGCCACGAATGAGTTCGGAGAAGAACGCGCCATGCAGGTCGGGCAACAGGGCACCGATGGTCTGCGTGCGGCGGGTGATGAGACTGCGGGCGGCGCTGTGCGGCACGTAGCGCAGGCGGGCGGCCACCTCACGGATGCGTTTCTGCGTTTCGGCGGTAACGCCGCCGTGACCGTTGAGCGCGCGCGACACCGACGCCACCGATACGTTGGCCATCCTCGCAACATCTTTGATCGTTACGCTCACCGGCTACGCGCCCTCTACCCCTGCCCCGAAATGGGCCTATGGGCGCGCAACGTAAACGTTTTCACGCAAGGTGTAAAGCGTGTTAAATCAACGGTTTGTTGCAATGCACGAGTAACGGTTCTTACATTGCATACCAGTTTGCGAAGTGCCTCGAAAAATCCTTCGATCTCAGCCACTTGAGTGGACTGCCGTGCCGTATTGCAACGCAGCACGGTTGCGTTGTCTGTGCCGTCGACGTGGCAGCGTTCCGCCTGCGGAATGGCCCGGCGCAAGGTCGAATCGTTGGGGTACGTCCTGCGGTGCACGGTCACTCCCTTGTCGGCTTGGTTTGGAGGACTGGTCCTCAACGTTCAACCCTCCACCCCAGATGAATATTCCGAAAACTGATTACTACCACGTCAACATCACGTATTTCGTCGGAAGCGTTTCAGTTATTTACACCAGAAATGGATCACTCTTTATCGGTGGCGGTGCGCAGCACGGATCTCCAAAGTCTGTAACCAACTTCTCTTGGCGAGGTATCGGGGGGGCGTTCACTGCAGGTAACTTAATGGACTGCAAGAGCAATAGTGCCCAAAGCGTCGACAACTTTGTCCAAGGCGCTTCTACGGGCGGATCCGCGTTCTTCTTCGGGGGCGGTGGTGTGTCGTACAACAGTGCAAACACCGCAGTTGAATCTGGAGTCGGCACTCCAGGTGTAACATTCAATGCGGTTGAAAGAATGAATCGTGTATTTACGGGAGGACCAGGTTGGTGAACTCAAAGAAAGCCTTAGGGTTCCTTGGGATAGTCGCGGTGTTGCTCGCAATCGCTGCCTACCCGAGTGTGCATGCCTGGCTCATTGACGACACGAAAATTGTTGTTCCGGGCGGACGGCTGGCCGCTCAGTGGTCGGCTATCCCGAAGAGGCCCGGCGACAATATGGTGGGAACCCTAAGCGTTTTTGACAAGTTATCTCTGGCCGGGGCAGGCGCAAATTTCGAATCTTCGGCGACAGATGAGGAAATATTCTCCTTTTACACCGCTCAGCTTCGTGCATTGGGATGGCTTCTACAGCCGAAGATTTCTGGACGTCGCGAGATCCAGTTTTGCAAGGATGGGATTGGGGCCATCGTTCAGACCGACGAGAATCCGGGGAAGACGTATTACTTCGGTCTGGAATCTGGTAACCAAAAACGGTCCCTTAACTACTGCTGGGATTCCCACCAGAAAGTCGCTCGCAATCCGTCATAAAGTGCAGGTTTCGGGTCGTGCAGAAAGCTGGGCGGTCCACGGTGCGCCACCGGTCAACATCCCCTGCACGGATCCGTTCGGTTCCCCGTAAGGTGCTGTCGAATGTATCTGGCTTCATCACGACGGACTGCCTGCGTTCGTCTGGTGTGTTCACGTCGGCGGCCGGCGCGGTGCTTTGGGCGTGGCCGTATGCGGCCAATCCGTTCGGTGAGGCCCAGTCGGTGTCGGCGACGGGGTATGTGCTGAACCTGCGGTTTCCGGGCCAGTATCAGGACAGCGAAGCTGGCTTGAAGTACAACGTCAATCGAAGCTTTGACGCGGCAACGGGGCGGTATATTCAAAGCGATCCGCTTGGACTGGCTGCTGGTCCAAGCACGTATCTCTACGTCGACAGAAATCCGCTGGTTCAGTCCGATTCCTTGGGTCTGGACTGGGTATATCACCAGCGCACGGGTCAGCTCGAGCATGTCGACGAAAACGGGAACGTTCGGCGGGTTGGAAATGGATATTCTGGTCAAGGAAACGGCGTCAACAACCCTGACATGCAAAACGTTCCGGATTCGGGTCCTCTTCCTCGTGGTCAATACACGATTGGCCAGCAGCGGGACAACCGAACCGGCGCGGGGCATCAGCTGCCGGGCTCAATGCGTCTGAACCCTTCAACTGGGAACGATATGCAGGGGAGGGCTGGATTCCTGATCCATGGGCCGCACGCGAACGATCAAATGGATTCATCAAATGGTTGCCCAATTTTCTCTCGCGATGTTCGCAATCAAATCGGGCAGGGTGTCTCGAGCGGCGACAATCAATTGAGGGTAGTGGAATGACTGTGCAAGTGATTCGTTCTTCGATATGTGTAACAGCTTGTTTGGGCTTGTTCTTTATCGTGTCTTCAGCGGTGGCTGCTACGAGGAATGAACATCAGGTCAAAGCATCTGGTGTAACGGAGCTTCGTGAAAATGCAGGAGGCACTCCTGTTATCGTCAAGCTCCATACCCGAACGCTGTCGGAAGATGATTCACGAAGAACGGGGCAGCTCCCAGGGCTTGCGTGCACTGGAAGCCGAGTTCCCTGCAGTGTTCTCGACGGAATGTCGATCCAGGTCCAAGGTGAGGATGTATTTGTTCCAAAGGCTGCATTTATCGGGCTTTCGGACATCGTGACCGCCTCCATATCTGGCGACAAGAGAAAGTATGTGCTTCGCATAACGGGCGGTGATGCATCTGAAGCCTATCTGGTCTCGCTGGACTTCGATGGCAAGCAGGTTCTTTCACGTAGGGTGGCAAGTCCAACCGAGCCGAATACTCCAGTGGAGGAAAGTACATTTCACACGGTGGTTGTTGGGGATTGACGGCTTTTGAACCCCTGACCACCCCCCAACTTTTCGAGCCATCCAAAAGTAGGGAAATTCGGCGAAACTAACCCCAACCTACGAGGTGGTTTTGCCATGAAGAAATCGAAGTTCACCGACGAGCAGATCGCGTTCGCGCTG
>CAJYHU010000506.1 GCA_913774655.1 uncultured Luteibacter sp.
ATGGCTGCCGACGTGCGCGCGAAGGGTGTCGAGCACGCGGCCCGCGTCGTGGCCGAAACGCCGGATGGCATTGTCGATCCATTCGCTGCGACCGTGGTCGAGGTCGGCCTCGAGGGTGAGACCGACCCGCGCCAGGTCGGTGGCCTCGGCCATGCCCAGCACGCCGGCCACGCGATGCAGCCAGGTCTGCAGTTCGGCGACGCCGCCCTCGGCCAGCAAGGCGTCGAGCGAACGGATGTCACGGACGAGGGCATCTTCGAGGGCGTCGACCAGCTTCTGGAGCGACGCGTCGCCGCCGAGCGTCGTTCGCAGGGCGGTCACGTCGACGTCGACGCCGCGGGGCGGCAGGCTGAACGCCAGTTCGGCGATCAGGTGGCGCCGGTGGCGCTCGTCGCTCTCGTTGTAGAACGCGCCACCGAGCGCTTCGAGCAGGGCGATGGCCTCGCCGAAGGTGGATGCGTCGGCGGGCGTCGCGTCGCCGAAGACCGTGACGGTGAAATGCACCAGCTGGCTGCGCGCGTCGTCGCCGACCACGTCGACGCTGAGGCTCACCCGTTTCGCGGTCGTGACCTGCATCGCATGGGCGATCAGCCGCTCGAGCACGGCGCCAAAGGCGCCGAACGGACCGCGAAGGTCGATCGCCAGGGCGGGATCGACGTCGAGCGTGAGGATGACATCCATGCGGCGGGCGAGCGGCGTGAATCGGCGTCCGACGCGGCGTAGCAGGTCGGGAAGCGACGTCGCGCGGTGGATCCGCGCCCGGTGCCGCCCATAAGCGCGCATGCCGGCGGTCAACGACGCCTCCAGCCGGCAAAGCAGTGACATGATCGGTTCGCGTATGTTCAACTCGTCGCCCCGCGCGGTAAGCCGGCGAGCGACGCGGCGTGGAATGGATCGGTTCTGGAGAAGGGATTACTCATGGCTTATCGCGTCATCCTGGCTGACGACCACCCGGTGGTGCTCAAGGGGCTCACCCTGGCGTTGACCAAGGACCGGGTCGCCGAGGTGGTGGGAGAAGCGCAGTCGCCGAACGCGCTGCTTTCGTTGCTGGGGGAGACCGCCTGCGACGCGCTCGTGACCGACTTCAGCATGCCTGGGCACGAGGACGACGGCCTGCGTTTGCTGGCGGAGGTGAAGCGTCGCCATCCCGCCTTGCCGACGATGGTGATCACGACGGTGGTCAACCCCGCGCTTTATCGCGAGATGCTCGCCACGGGCGTCATGGCGCTGGTGGGCAAGACCGGCGACGCCCGGGAGATTCCGGAGGCGTTCGTATCGATGATGTCGCAAAGCGTCTACCTCGGTTCGTCGGTGCGTGAGCTGCTCAGGCGGCCGTCCCGCGTGAGCGCCCGGGACGGGAGCTGGGGCACGCTGACGGCGTTGTCGCCACGGGAGTTGGAAGTGCTGCAGTTGTTCGCGGCCGGGCAAAATGTTTCCGAGATCGCCCGGGCGACCGGCCGGGGACTGTCGACGGTGAGCCAGCAGAAGACCAACGCGATGCGCAAGCTCGGGCTGGGCACGGACACCGAGGTGTACGAGTACGTCGACTACCTCCAGTTGCCGAAGCCATCCGACTCCGGCTCACCACGATAGCCGCCGCAGGCGTCGCGGGACATGGAAGAAATCTCAAATACGCGTCGGTCTTGCACGCCAGGTTGACGTCGCAGTCAGGTAAGCGACCTACAATGCGTCCGCTATGCGCCATGGGGCGCGTTCGAGGAGATCGCTTCGGTGAGTACGCATACCAGCCCGCTGGCGGGCAAGCCGGCGACGGACGGCAAGCTCGTGGATCTGGGCGCCCTGACGGCGGCCTACGTCGACCTTCGCCCCGATCCGTCCGTGCCCGAACAACGGGTGGTCTTCGGCACCTCGGGGCACCGTGGCTCGTCCTTCGAGCGCTCGTTCAACGAGTGGCACGTGCTGGCCGTGGTCCAGGCCATCTGCGACTACCGTCGGCAGGTCGGTGTGACCGGCCCGGTCTACGTGGGCATCGACACCCACGCGCTCTCGCAGCCCGCGTTCGAGAGCACGCTGGAAGTGCTCGCCGCCAACGGCGTGGAGACCTTCGTCTCCACCGACGGGGAATACACGCCGACCCCGGCGGTCTCCCACGCCATCCTGGCGCATAACCGCGGGCTCGAGACCGGACAGGCCGATGGCATCGTCATCACGCCGTCCCACAACCCACCCGACAGCGGTGGCATCAAGTACAACCCGCCGCATGGCGGCCCCGCCGATACCGATGCCACTTCGTGGATCGCCCGGCGCGCCAACGAACTCATCGAAGGCGGGTTGCGCGAGGTGCGGCGCATGCCATTCGCGCAGGCGATGAAGGCCTCTACCACGCACGCGTTCGATTTTCTCCAGCGCTACGTCGGCGACCTGGGCGATGCGCTCGACCTGGAGATCGTTCGCGCCAACGGTGTGCGCATGGGCGTGGATCCCCTCGGCGGCGCGGGCGTGCACTACTGGAGCGCCATCGGCGAACGGTATGGCCTGCACCTGACCGTGGTCAGCGAGACGGTGGACAAGACCTTCGCCTTCATGTCACTGGACTGGGACGGCAAGGTCCGCATGGATCCGTCCTCGGCCTACGCGATGCAGCGCCTGATCGGGCTGAAGGATCGCTTCGACGTGGCCTTCGCCTGCGACACCGACCATGACCGTCATGGCGTGGTGGCGCCGAGCATGGGCCTGCTGCCGGCCAACCATTACCTGGCGACCGCGGCGTGGTACCTCTTCCAGAACCGTCCGGGCTGGCGTCCTGACGCTGCCGTGGGCAAGACCGCGGTGAGCACCGGCCTGATTGATCGCGTCGCCGCGCACCTGGGCCGTCCGCTGCGGGAAGTGCCTGTGGGATTCAAGTATTTCGTCTCGGGCCTCTTCGACGGCAGCCTCGGCTTCGGGTGCGAGGAAAGCGCCGGCGCGTCGTTCCTGGCGAAGGACGGGTCGCCGTGGTCGACCGACAAGGACGGCATCGTCGCCGCGTTGCTCGCGGGAGAAATGACCGCGCGCATCGGCCGCGATCCGGGCGAGATCTACCGCGAGATCACGGGCAAACTCGGCGACCCGGCCAATGCGCGCATCGACGCACCGGCCAGCCACGCGCAGAAACAGAAACTGTCCCGGCTCGATCCGGCCCAGGTGACCTCGCGCACGCTCGCCGGCGATCCCGTCGTCGGCGTGATCAACCAGGCCGATGGCCAGCCCATCGGTGGCATCAAGGTGATGTCGGCGCAGGCATGGTTCGCGGCGCGACCGTCCGGCACCGAAGACATCTACAAGGTGTACGGCGAGAGCTTCCGCGGCCAGGCGCATCTTGAGCTGGTGCTCAAGGAAGCTCAGCAGATGGTGGATGCCTCGCTGGCCTGATTTCCGCCGCCGGTGTTCGTGTGCCCGCTATCATGGCGGGCATCCGTTCGACGAGTCATCGCCATGTCGTCTTCCTCCCCTCCCTTGCGCGTGCTGGTCGGCTCGCGCAATCCGGTCAAGATCGCCGCCGTGCGGAATGCCCTCACACCGCTTTTTCCTGGGCGTGACGTGGCCTGCGAGGGCGTGTCCGCACCATCCGGCGTGCCTGACCAGCCGATGACCTCCGCGCAGACCCGCGAGGGCGCCCTGAACCGGTTGAACGTCTGCCGTCAATCCGGAGAAGCCGACTTTTACGTGGCGCTCGAGGGAGGCGTCGACGTGACTGTCGACGGTCCGGGCACCTTCGGGTACGTCGCCATCGCCCACGGTGACCGGGTGTCGGTCGGATGCAGCGCCTGGCTGCCGCTGCCGCCCGTGGTCTACGAAGCGCAGCTCGACGGTGACGAACTGGGGACGGTCATGG
>CAJYHU010000507.1 GCA_913774655.1 uncultured Luteibacter sp.
CGGGAACGGTGCCGGGGGGAGGATGGCCCGCCATGATACTCCCGCCCGTGTCGGCAGACTTGTCCCGATGGCCGCCAGCCGCCAAGATGCGCGCTGGTTTTATCCGCACAGGACGTCGGTTCGCGCATGACCACCTTGCTCATCATCCTCGTGACCTGCGTGGTCTCGATCGTCGCTTTCCGCAACCAGCGCCTGATGGACGACCTCATCCTCTGGCCGCCCGCGCTCTCGCGCAGCCGCGAGTACTACCGCCTGGTGAGCTACGGCCTGGTGCATGCCGACGGGCAGCACCTCTTCTTCAACATGTTCTCGCTTTATTTCGCCGGGCGGATCATGGAGAGCTTCTTCACCAGCATGATGGGCCCGTTGGGCTTCGTCACGTTCTACATCGGCGCCCTGGTGTTTTCGATCCTCCCGTCCTACCTCGCCAACCGGCGCAATGCGGGTTATCGCAGCCTGGGCGCCTCGGGTGCGGTCTCGGCGATCCTGTTCGCCTTCATCCTGCTTGCGCCCTGGTCGAAGATCTACCTCATCGTGCTGCCGATGCCGGCGATCCTCTACGCGATCCTGTTCGTCGTGTATTCGGTCTACATGGACAAACGCGGTGGGGACAACGTCAACCACAGCGCCCACCTGTGGGGTGCCGCTTACGGGGTGATCTTTACCGTCGCGATCAATCCCGCCGTGCTGCCTCGTTTCCTCTCGCTGATCTCCCAGCCGCGGCTGTTCTGAACGGCGTCAAACGGTTTCATGTGACTTCCCGCGACGGCTGTTAGATGATGGCCGCCGCCGGCACTGGTCCGGATGCACGCGGGTTTCCCCCGGTGGGGTGGTTCGCGTCGGCAACTACCGCAGGAGGAAGGAACGCATGGCAACGACCCGTAAGTCCGCCGCGAAGAAGACGTCCGCGGCACGCAAGGCGGCATCGAAAAACACCGTCGCGAAGAAAGCCGTCGCGAAGAGGGCCGCCGTAAAGAAAGCGCCGGCGAAGAAAGCCGCGGTAAAAAAGACTGCCGCAAAAAAGGCCGCCGTGAAGAAGGCCGCTGTAAAGAAGGTGGGGGCGAAGAAAGCCGCGACGAAGAAAGCCCCCGCGAAAAAGACGGCCCTAGCAAAGGGCGCCGTCAGGAAGCCGGCGGCGAAAAAGGCGTCGACCAGGACATCGCCCTCGAAGAAGGCGCCTGTCCGCAAGGCCGCCTCCGCGAAAAAAGTGACGAAGACCACGGCCCGCAAGGTGGCCACGAAGGGCCCGACGGCTCGCGCCGCGACCCGGAAAACGCCGGCACGCACCACCGGCACCACGACATCGTCCACCCGTTCTCCCGCGCGCAAGACCGCGAAGGCACCAGTCGCACGCCAGGCCGCCACGACAAAAGCACCGGCTCGCCAGGCATCGTCGTCCGTCGCCAAGGGGAGCGCGCGAAAGGCCGCTGCACCAGCCACGGTGCAAAAAGCGCCGGCGACCTCGAACCGCCGCTCGACCCCGCGAGCAAAGCCCGCGGCCATGCCGGAGCCAGTCCAGCACATCAGCCAGGAAGAGGCCGTCGCCCATATCCAGGCCCTCCTCGATGCCAAGCGCGAGCGTGACCGCCAGCCGCCGAATTGGCCGGGCAGCGAGCCGAACGGGGCGCCCCCTTCACAGCCGTTGCAGAGCGGCAGCGCGGCGTCGACCTCTCCGTCGCCCGAAGCGACCGTCCCCACCATGGCGCACGAGCGCGGGGATCAGCAGAAGAGCAAGGGCTGACCATCGGTCGCAGCCGCATTGGTGCCAGGGAGGGCGCCTTTTAAGAGGGGTTCAATCTCGCGGGCGCAGCGTAGGCACCATCTTCCGCGGGAGAGTCGGTCATGGTGCGCGTGCGGCGTGTGTTGCTGGCCTTCGGCCTCGCTTTTCCGCTGGCGGGTTGTTATTACGACCCCGGCTATGGCTACGTGCGTAATGGCTCCGGTGCCGACGTCTATTACGGCACCCAGACCACGACGGTGGTCGGCCCGGGATACGCCTACGACCCGGGTTTCGGATACGTCGGGGGCTATGGTTACGGTCCAGGCTGTTGCTACTCGGGTGTCGGCGTGGGTGCGGTCTGGTATCACGACCGTTACGACGATCGCCGCTACCGTGACTGGCACCGCTACCCGCCGCCGGGCGGTTGGCGTGGTGGCGATCGGCGCCCACCCCCGGGAGGATGGTATTCGCACGGTCCTGATCGTCGCCCCCCGCCCGGCGGTTGGCGAAGTAATCCCGGGCGAGGCCCGGGCGGCTGGCACGGTGGTAACCGCGGCGATGGGTGGCATGGGGGCGGCAACGGACACGACGGTCGCTGACGGCGTTTTCCACACGAACGCAGCGGCATCCGCCTTCCACTGATGGCGGGCACCGCATTGCCACGTCGCGCTTAGCCTTGCTGGGCTGTGCCGCGAACCCTTGCCCTGCCTTTCTCCCTCCCAGCCGCCGCGATCGTCGCCGTGGCCGGATGCCTTTCCGTCCAGCAGCTGGCGGTTCTGCCGTCCTGGCCGGTGTCCTTTGCGGTGGCCGCGCTCGCCCTGGCCTCGCTCGCCGCGTGGCGTTCGTCATGGTGGCGCTATGCCGCGATCTTCCTGGCCTTCGCCGCGTGGACGGCGGGGCAAGGCGAGCGGGCCATGCAGGCCCGGCTACCGTCCGCCTTGGAGGGGCACGACGCGCGCATCGAAGGGCGCATCGTCGAACTGCCGCGTCGGCGGGGCGGCGACGTGACTTTCGTTTTCGTTCCCGATGCCATGCCGTCGGAGGCGCGCGGTGCTGTTCGCGTCACGTGGTATCGCACCCACGAAACGCCCAGGCCGTGCGAACGCTGGTCGCTGTCGCTACGCCTGCGCCGCCCGCGAGGCACCGTCAATCCCGGGGGCGGCGATAGCGAACGCGTGGCCCTGCTGCGAGGCATCGTCGCCACCGCCAGCGTGCGTGCGTCGGCCGATAACCGGCGACTCGGCGTGGCGCCTTGCGCCGACGGCTGGCGCGATGCGATCGCACGCACCTTCGACGATCGCCTCGGTCCGCATGACGCCCGCATCCTCAAGGCGCTCACCGTCGGCGACACGCGGGGTCTGGACGCCGGCGATTGGGACGTCGCCCGAGCGACCGGCACGTCCCACCTGATTGCCATTTCCGGCTTTCATGTCGGTGTCGCGGCCGGTGGCGGCGTGCTGCTCGTGCGTCTGCTGTACGCGCTTTTTCCACGCCTTGGGTCGCGGTTGCCACGATCACTCGCGGCGTCCGTGGCCGGACTCGTCGTGGCGACCGGCTACGGCGTTCTTGCCGGCCTTGGCCTGCCGACCGTGCGCAGCCTGCTGATGGCCGCCTCGCTCGTCCTGATCGGCATCGCACGACGGCGTGGGCGTGGAGCGCACCTGCTCGCCCTCGCGGCGCTCGCGATGCTTGCCGCCGATCCCCTCTCGGTGTTGTCGTCGGGCTTCTGGCTG
This sequence comes from uncultured Luteibacter sp., assembly GCA_913774655.1. Lineage (GTDB taxonomy): Bacteria > Pseudomonadota > Gammaproteobacteria > Xanthomonadales > Rhodanobacteraceae > Luteibacter > Luteibacter sahnii. The sequence goes on from CAJYHU010000507.1 coordinate 3,454, forward strand.
TCATTCGCCGGCGTGGGTTTCCTGATGCTGTGCGTCTCGGGGGACGGTCGCGGATGGCGCGCACGGGTGCTCGCCGCGTTGCGTGCCCAGGCGGCGATGAGCGTGGCCTTGTTGCCGTTGTCGCTTTACCTTTTCGGCAGCACGTCGCTCGTGGCGTTTCCCGCGAATCTGTTGGCCGCGCCCCTGGTCAGCGTCGTGGTGGTGCCGCTGGCGCTCATCGGTTGCGTCTTTGCCGCGTGGCCCGACATCGCCACGGTGCCGTGGCGGGTCGCGGCGGACGCGATGGCGTGGGAGTGGCGCGTACTCGAGGCCATGGCGGAATGGCCCGGATCGCGCATCGCCGCGCCGGTGACGACGTGGTGGCCGGTGCTCCTGGCGACGGTCGGTGCCGCGTGGCTGTTCGTTCCCCGAGGGGTTCCGCTGCGCCTGCACGGCGCGGCGCTGTTCCTGCCCTTGCTCTGGCCGACACGCGCCGCGCTCCCGGAAGGCGCGTTCCGGGCCTGGGTGCTCGATGTCGGACAGGGGCTCGCCGTGCTCGTGCACACGCGCAACCACACGCTTGTTTACGACGCGGGGCCGGCCTACCCCGGCGGCGACGCCGGGGCGGGTGTCGTACTGCCGTCGTTACAGGCGCTGGGTCTGGGTAGCGTGGATGCGCTGGTGGTCAGTCACGGCGACAACGACCATGCCGGCGGCGCCCACACTGTCGCCCGTCGTCATCCCGGTGCGTCTCGCTGGGCGGGCGAACCGGAACGTTCGCCCCTCCCATCGGCACCCTGCACGCACGGGGTGACATGGCGATGGGACGGTGTCAGCTTTCGCTTCGACACTGTGGAAGGTCCTGCCGGGCGCAAGTCGAACGAGCGTTCATGCGTGCTGGTGGTCGACGGACGCGCTGGCCGCCTGCTGCTGACCGGCGATATCGGCCATGCCAGCGAGCGGCGCATGCTCACCGACCTGCCGCTATCGGATCGCCCGACCGTGAGCACGATGGCGCACCACGGCAGCCGCCACTCCTCCGGGACCGCCTGGCTCGACCGCGTGCGACCCATGCTCGCGATCGCATCGGCCGGGTGGCGCAATCGCTTCGGCCATCCGCATCCCGACGTGCTTGCACGCCATCGCAGCGTCGGTGCCATCGTGCTCGTTACCGCGTCCAGCGGCGCGATCGCGGTGGATTTCCCCGCTGATGGCATGCCGTTCGTGTCCCGCGAGTGGCGCCGGCCACGGGATCGTTATTGGCGGGAGTGAACGGTCCGTGTTGCGCTGCGGTTTGACATCGTCAATTTAGAACGATTTAAATCGATGTCTATCGATTCGAAGGGGAACCACGTGACGGCATCGAAGCAGGTGGTGGGAAGGACCGCGCTCGGTCTCGCGTTGCTGGCCGCGTTGGCATCCGGCACGGCGGTCGCCGCAGGGCAGCGCTTCGCGTCGTCGTTCGAAGCCGGCGATCCCCCGCCGTCGATCGGGCCGTCGGACGGCCTGTCGCTGAGCGTGGTCGGCGGTCCGCCGGAGAAAGCGGTGCTGACGGCGAAAGCCCATGTCGGCTTCACCGGCACCCATGCGTTGCGGTATGCCGGCACAGCCACGGGCCGGCCCCTCATCGGCACGATTTTCACCACCGATCTCACC
>CAJYHU010000508.1 GCA_913774655.1 uncultured Luteibacter sp.
CAACTGATGGCATGACCCGTCGCAAGGCGCACTCCACCCTGGCGGGGTGGAGTGCGCCTTGCGCCGGGTCATGCCATCAGTTGCAGAACCCGTTCGGATAGCTCGACGAACGGTAGTTGTACAGCCACGCGGTCTTGCCCCCGTCGTTGGCGATGTTCCAGTTGTTGCCGATCGAACCGATCGCCTTGTTCAGCACCTGCGAACGCTGCAGCACCGGCGTGGTGAAGTAGGCGCTCGAATCGGCCTTGACGCGGAACGACAGCTCGGCAAGCGCCGGGGTCGAGGCGCCGTTGACGTACCACAGCGTCAGCGTGAAGTCGGCTTCCGATTTGCCCAGGTCGGCGGACGGGCCATCGTATTCCTGCTGGGTGATCGTCACGCCCGCCACATTCGACAGCGACGCGCTGGAGATGTCCGACAGCGCCGATGCACCGGGGAACTGCTTGATCAGCGCCGCGACGGTGCCCGGCGTGGTGGTCGCATCCTGGCTGGTCGAGTGCGCCAGCACGAGGCTTCCCGGGGTCACGTCCGTTTCCAGCTTGGTCGACGCGTTCTTGCCGGCGCCCGAGACATCGGTCCAGTACGACAGCTCTTCGTCCGGGTGACGGAACTTGAACTGGATGTCGTTATCGTCGCCGCTGCGCACGCGCACCGAATAGCCACGCGCCATCAGCTGGCACGTGTGCGGCGTGTCGACGTAGGTCAGCACGTCGCGGTCGCCCGCGCTGAAGTTGCCCGTCACGGTCTTGTCGAACTGCAGCGCCGACAGGCGCGTGCCCAGGTCGTTGAGCAGGGTCGCGGCGGCCGACGAGGGATTGCTGGCGAAACGCGAGGGATCGATCAGCGCCTTGTATTCCTTGCTGTCGACATAGGCCGGCGAATTGGCGTGAGCGGCGGCGGCACCGAACATCAGCGACGCGGTGAACAGCGAAAGCATCGTACGTTTCATCATGCGCAAGGCCCTTCAGGGTGAGGAAGCGGAATCCGGACGCATGCCCGGCAGGGTAAGCCGGTAGACGAGCACGCGGTTGTCGTTGTCGATCGGCGAGTCGCAGCGCGTGCCGTCCATCACGCAATGCTTCGCGACAAAGTCGTTGTCGTTGCCTACCAGCAGGAACCAATCGTCGGGATGGGCAGGATCCCGTACCGGCAGCAGATCCATCGCCTCCCATTTTTCCGACAGACCGGCCCGGCCCTTGTCGCCCGCCTTCAGGGCGAGGCCGACACGGGCCAGGTCGGTCGGATCGAGCAGGTTGACGAACGGCACCGAGGTGGCCGGACGGATGTCGGCACGAAGATGCCGGCCGTCGAGGATGGAACGCACGTCGGTCTCGTACGGTGTACCGGCGAGGTTGGTCGCGCCATCGGTATCCACGAGCATCACCTGCTTGAACACGATCGGACGGTCATTGTCCGCGCCCCAGCCGGCACCGTCCCGGGCGAGCATGAGGAAGCGATGGCCGTCCAGCACGCGGATTTCGCTCTGCGCCGCCGTACGATCCGGCGAGCCGCCCGCACCGTCACCCGTGTAGGCGGGCAAGGGCACCACGAAGTCGCCCATCGGGGTCGCCGGGGTGGCGTCACGACTCACGTCGTAGACCAGCACGCGGGTCAGCGTACGTCCCGACGCGTCGCCGGGCACGCTGTCCTGCAGGAGGGCGCTCTGCAGCGCCACGAACAGCCGTGTACCGTCGGGCGACAACGCCATGCCCTCCACGCCCTGGTTGTTGCGCCGGCCCGTGGCCGGGGGACGCAGCGAGGTGAAATCGGGCTGTCCATCCCGGGTCAGAGGCCGCACCGCCTTGGGGGGCACCACGACGCCGATGAGCCGGCCATCCTGGTCGAAACGATAGACGTTGGCGGCGTATTCGTCGCCAATGTAGAACCCGCCATCGCGCGTGAACTGCAGCGACTCCGCGTCCAGCGAGATCTTGCCGGCACCGATGCCCTTCCCGGGCGACGGCAGCACGATGCCCCGCTCGGTACGCGTGCCCTGCCCCGGCTCCGCGCCCGTGAAAGGCTTGCCGTCGAAGTCACTCAGCGCACGGCCGCCGTCGGGCGTCAGGGTCACGGTGCCCGCGCGCCCGGCGGACGACGACGGTGTCATCGTGAAGCGGAAGCGGTGCAGGCGTCCCCGGTAGTCGTAGAACAGATGGTGTTCGGGGTCGTTGCGGCCGCGATCGGGCAGGGTCCACAGCACGCCGCTGTAGGTATCGCCTTCGCGTTTCCACGTGCCCGGCTCGATCTGCAACGACGAAAACGAACCGAGCGTGTCGCCAAGGAAATCCACCGTGCCTGCCGGCACCGACCCGGCGGCGACCAGGCCGTGATCGACGTAGGTGACATCGCCATCCTTGACGCTGCGCGGCAGCGGCGAGGTCGCGATGGCGGGTCGGCGCACCTCGAGGGACTGCGCCGCGGCGCCGCCCACCAGGCACAGCGCCATCAGTCCACCGACGAGCGCGCGCATCAGAACCGCACGTCCAGGTTAGCGAAGTACTGGCGAGGCGCCGACGCGTGGAAGACATACGCGGTGCCGGAGGGGTCACTCGCGAGGAATGCGCTGGCGTCGAGGTTGCTCGCGTAGCGCTTGTCGCCGAGGTTGGTCACGTTGAGCGACAGACGAACGTCCTTCACCAGGCCAAACCCACCGAAGTCATATCCGGCCGAGACGTCCCACGTGGTGTAACCGCCAAAGCCCTGGTCGTTGGTGTAGGTATAGAAGCGCTTGCCGGTGTACTTACCGCGCAACGAGGCGAACCACGGGCCCTGCGTCCAGTCCAGCTGCGTCGCGAAGAGTTTCTTCGGGGTATCGGTCTGGATCTTGCCT
>CAJYHU010000509.1 GCA_913774655.1 uncultured Luteibacter sp.
ACTCGACCACGCAGAGTACGTGGCGGTCGCGGCTCGTGCTGGCGCAGAGCGTGCACACAGGCGTTTCGCTGAAATTGCGGCAGCGCGTGCAGTTGCCCACGTCGCGCATCGCGGAGTCCAGCGCGGCGGCGAGGCGGACGCCGCCCTGCCGCTCACGCTCGAGCAGGTGGAACGCCATGCGCTGGGCGCTCTTCGCACCCACGCCCGGCAGGCAGCGCAGGGCGTCGATCAACTCGCCCAGGAGGCGTGAACCGTGGCTCATCGGCGTCTCAGAACGGCATCTTGAAGCCGGGGGGCAGGTTCAGCCCCGAGGTGACGCCCCCCAGCCGCGAGCGGCTGATCTCGGCGATCTTGTTGACCGCGTCGTTGACCGCGGCGGCGACGAGATCTTCGGCCATCTCCGGATCGTCGGCGAAGGTCTGGCGGTCGATGTGCACCGAGCGCACCTCGTGTCCGCCGGTCATCGTCACGGTGACGAGGCCGCCACCGGCGGTGCCGGTGATTTCGGTCTTCGCCAGTTCTTCCTGCGCACGCTTCATCTCGTCCTGCATGCGCTGGGCCTGCTGCATCAGCTGACCGATTTGACCTTTCATGTTTTCTACGGCTCCACGGGTTTGATCGATTGCGGGATGACACGCGCGTCGAAGTCGCGCTTGAGCGCCTGGACGATCGGGTCGGTCTCCATCGAGGCTTCGGCATGGGCCTGCGCATCGCTGGCGGCCTGGGCCCGGCGTTCCGCCGGCGTGCCGAGGTTGCCGCCGCCGTTGCCGGTGTCGGCGACGAAGCGGAAGCGCACGCGGCGACCGAGCGCCTGCGAGACTTTTTCTTCCATCTGGCTGGTGAGCGGCTCGACCGCCAGATGCATGTGCTGGGGCTGGAGGGCGAGCACCATGGCGTCGCCTTCCACGCCACGCAGGGACGAGTTCTGCGCGAGCTGTCCGATGGGGCCACGCAGGTTCGCCCGCTCCACGATGTCATGCCAGTCGGGCAGCCCGTCCGCGCCCATCGTCAACGGGCGAGGTGTCGACGGGGGTGCGACGGGTGCAGGCGCGGCCGCGGCCGGTGCAGGCGCCGCGCGAGGTGTCGGCATGGACGTGGGGGCCGGCGCGGACACGCTGGGCGACGGCGCGACGCGCGCGGGGGCCGGGGCCGCGGCACGGGCCGGCGCCGCCTGGCCGGCCTCGGCGGGACGGAACGCATGCATGCGCAGCAGGACCATCTCAAAACCGATGCGCGCATCGGGCGCCATCGGCAGGTCGCGACGGCCGGCGGTGGCGATCTGGTAATAGAGCTGAACGTCTTCGGGAGCCAGGCGCTCGGCGATGTCGGCCAGGCCGACGTCGCTTTCTTCGCCGCGGTAGCCGGGCACCAACTGAAGCAGTTGCACCCGGTGCAGCACGGTCGCGAGGTCGTCCAGCACGCCGCCGAAGTCCGGGGAGAACGACGCGATACGGTCGGATTCCGCCATCAGCGCGGCGCCGTCCCCGGCCGCCAGCGCGGCAAGCACACCCAGCACCTGGCCGCGCTCCACGCTGCCCAGCATGGCCCGCACATCGCTCGCGCGAAGACTGCCGCCGCCGTAGGCGATGGCCTGGTCGAGCAGCGACAGGCCATCGCGCAGCGATCCGTCGGCCGCGTGCGCGAGCTCGCCGATGGCATCGTCGTCGAACGCGATCGCTTCGGCACCGAGGATATGGCGCATCTGGCCGCCGATCTGGTCTCGCAGCAGGCGTTTGAGGTTGAACTTCAGGCAGCGCGACAGCACGGTCACCGGCAGCTTCTGCGGGTCGGTGGTGGCGAGCAGGAACTTCACGTGCGGGGGCGGCTCTTCGAGCGTCTTCAGCAGCGCGTTGAACGCCGGCTTGGACAGCATGTGCACCTCGTCGACGAGGTAGACCTTGAACCGCCCTCGCGACGGCGCGTATTGCGCGTTTTCGATCACCTCGCGCACGTCGTCGACGCCGGTGTTGCTGGCCGCGTCGATCTCGAGCAGGTCGACGAAGCGGCCCGCGTCCACCGCGGTGCAGACCGCGCACTCACCGCACGGATCGGCCGACTCGCCGCGCTCGCAATTGAGCGACTTGGCGAAGATGCGCGCGATGGTGGTCTTGCCGACGCCACGGGTGCCCGTGAAGAGATAGGCATGGTGCATGCGGCCGGTGTCGAGCGCGTTCGTCAGCGCGCGGACCACGTGCTCCTGTCCCACGAGTTCGGCGAACTTTCGCGGGCGCCACTTGCGTGCGAGAACCTGATAGGACATGCCAGTTACCTTGGGACGACAGTCGATTGTGCCAAGGTCGGGGGGCGGGCGAAAGCGTGGCCCTGAAAGGCGATGACCCTGCCAGCCACACCCCGGCACCCGAATCGTCCGCTACCGTTGCTTCCTTCCGGACCTGGCGGGGTTTACGGACTATCGTCGCGGGGGGACCGACAGGGCCACCATAAAAGATAGTTTTGCGGCCATGCCGCCGGGTGCGTCGGACATCGTCCGGGTCGATCCCGTCAAGCCAGTGGCGGAGAGGGCGGGATTCGAACCCGCGATACGCTATTAACGTATACACACTTTCCAGGCGTGCTCCTTAAACCACTCGGACACCTCTCCACACCGGTAACGCCTCTCCCTTGCCGGCATCCCGTCCGACAAAGAAGCGGAAGGATAACGGTAGCGCTCACCGGATTCAAGCTGCCGCGCGGACTCTTCAGCCCGCCGTGGGCCTCGTCGGGTGGGGCTCGGGCAACGCGATGCGCTCGCCGGGACGTGCCACCCGGTAGCCCCGCGATGCGAGCCGTTCGCCGTCGGCGACGCTGCCGTAGTGGTAGAGCACCATGCGTTCGCGCAGGTCGGAGGCGTATTCGCGTTCGAGATCGTCCACGCCGGTGTGCGACGGGTTGCCCACCACGCCGCAATCGTGGGCGACGGTTTCGCCGTGCGCGGCATGGATCGCCAGCGCCTCGGGCACGGGCCGGGTGTCGCCGGTGAAGGCGAAGCTGCCGCGCAACGCAAGGCCGTACGACGTGCCCTGCACATGGTGGCGGGTGGGAAACACGTCGAACCACAGGCCGTCATGCCAGAACCCGCGGGTGCACGGCAGCAGGTGGAAGGCCTCCCAGTAGTTCACGCCGCCCTCGGCCAGCGCACCGGGGTAATCGGCCACCCTGCCCTGCAGCCATGGCAGCAGGGCCGCGTGAAGGTAGACGCGGGTACGTCCGCGCAGCGATTCGTCGAACCACAGTCGGAAGAACAAACGCTCCATGCCGGCCACGTGGTCCATGTGCGTATGGGTGACGTAGAGCGCCGACGGTGGCGCGCCGTAGGCGCCCTGATAGCGGTCGAGCGTGTCAGGACCGCAGTCGACCAGCAGCGACGGCCGACCGTCGCGCTCGAGCACGACGGCGGACGAGCCCAGTTCCACCGCGTGGGCCGCGCCGGTACCGAGGAAACGCAGGTGCCAGCTCATGATCCGTAGCTCCGTTCATAGGCGGCCATCAGCGCGGGCCAGAGCGTGTCGTCGAACGCATCGCCACTCTCGCTTGCGCCGACCTTGACCAGCGAGCGCCGCAACCTCGCGAGGTTGGCCTTGCGCCAGCGCGCGGCGGGACGGCGCAGGCATCCCTTGTCGAAATCGATGAGGTAGAGGGCGTCGGCGGTGATGAGAATGTTGTGCGCGTTGAGGTCGGCATGCCATGCGCCGACACGATGGAAACGGGCCACCAGTTCGCCGACCCGGGTCGCGAGCGCCTCATTGAAGGCGGCATCGGCCACACGCTCGGCCAGCGTAGCGGCCCCGGCGATGCGCAGGGTCATGAGGTCGGCGCTGTAGCGCCAGCCCTGGCGAACGTAGCGGGCCGCCAGGGGCGGCGAGACCGGCAGGCCCAGGCCCTGCAGCGTCATCAGCAGGCGAAACTCCCGCTCGCTGCGCGTGCGCCGGCGTCCGGTGAAGAGGTAGCGATCGCCTAGCAGGGCGGCGACCATGCCGCCGCGCCGGTAGTGCCGCAGCACGGCCTCCCCGGCCGGCGTGTCGACGATGGCCACGCCGCCCCGCCCTCCGGCCTGCGTGCGCAGCAGGCCGCGCTCGCGCCAGCGGGCGGGCGAGAACCAGTCGTGGTCGACTTGTGATGCAAGGGCCGCGTCGAACAGAATCGTTCCGTCCGCGGCCTCCGTTACGCGTTGGTCTGTCATGCTCCGGCCGCTCCGCGTGGCGGCCTCCCGTTCCGGTAATCCGATCGTGCCCAGTCTAACAAGCCGTCCGCTCCCGTCGGGAGATTCCCAGCTCTGCATCCTGCGGACGTCCGCCATCGGCGACGTCACCCACGTGGTCCCGCTCGTGCGGACGCTGCAATCCAAGGCGCCGACGACCCGCCTCACCTGGATCGTCGGCAAGCTGGAGCGCCGCCTGGTGGGCGACCTGCCCGGGGTGGAGTTCATTACGTTCGACAAGGGCAAGGGCCGCCAGGGGCTGCGCGATGTGCGCGAGGCCCTGGCGGGACGCCGCTTCGATGCCTTGTTGCACATGCAGGTGGCCTTGCGCTCCAACCTGCTCAGCCTTGCCGTGAAGGCCGATCGCCGCATCGGCTACGACCGGGCGCGATCGAAGGACCTGCACGGCCTGTTCGTGAACGAGCGCATCCCCGCACGCAGCGGCGAACACGTGCTCGATGCCATGGCCAGCTTCATCGAGCCGCTGGGGCTGGAGCAGACCCAGGTGCGCTGGGATATTCCCGTATCCCCCGACGACCACGCCTGGG
>CAJYHU010000510.1 GCA_913774655.1 uncultured Luteibacter sp.
CGGCAAGAAGCCGCTGGTGGTGGTCGACTACTCGCACACGCCCGACGCGTTGAAGCAGGCGTTGCTGGCGCTCCGCTCGCACGCCAAGGGCCGCCTGGTCTGCGTGTTCGGTGCCGGTGGCGACCGCGACCAGGGCAAGCGTCCGATCATGGCGGGTATCGCCGAGCGCCTGGCCGACGCCGTTATCGTTACCGACGACAACCCGCGCAGCGAAGACGGCGACGCCATCGTCGCGCAGATCGTCGCGGGGTTTGCCCAGCCGCAGGACGTCACGATCGAACGCGACCGCGCACGTGCCATCGCCCTGGCCCTCGCCGACGCGAAAGCCGACGACGTCGTGCTCATCGCCGGCAAGGGCCACGAAACCTATCAGGAAGGTCCGCAGGGCAAGCAGCCCTTCGACGATCTGGTCGTCGCCAGTGAGGCGATGGCCACCCGCACCAAAGGAGTTCGCGCATGATGCGCCTTTCCGCCGTCGCCCTCTGGACACGCGGCCGCCTGCAAGGCGCCGATGCCGAGGTCACCGGCTTTTCCATCGATACCCGTTCGCTGAAGCCGGGTGAACTGTTCGTCGCCCTCCCGGGCGAGCGCGTCGACGGTCACGACTACGTGGCGCTGGCGGCGCACAAAGGCGCCGCGGGCGCACTGGTCACCCGTCCCGTCGACGCGCCGATCGCCCAGGTAGTGGTCGACGACACGCAGCTCGCCCTCGGCGACCTCGCCAGCGCGGTCCGCGCGCAGCGGCCCGTGCGCGTCATCGGCATCACCGGCTCCAACGGCAAGACCACGGTGAAGACGCTCACCGCGTCGATCCTGTCGCGCCACGGCCGCACGCATGTCAACGCCGGCAACTTCAACACCGAGCTCGGCATGCCGCTGACGTTGCTGGCGATGCCCGCCGACACCCAATACGCGGTGCTGGAAATGGGCGCGGGAAAGCCCGGCGACATCGACTACCTCGCCGCCATCGCGCGGCCCGACATCGGCCTCATCACGTCCATCGCGCCCGCGCATCTTGAGCGCATGGGCAGCATCGAAGGCGTCGCTGAAACCAAGGGTGCGCTCTACCAGGCCCTGCCGTCGGACGGCGTGGCCATCGTCAACGCCGACGAGGAGCGTTTCCTGAGCTTCTTCCTGGGCCTGGCCGGCTCCCGTCGCGTGTTGCGCTACGCGCTCGACCATCGGGCCGACGTCGGCGCCGACATCGTCGACGAGCGCATCGACGGTACGCATTTCGTGCTGACGACCCCGATCGGCGACGCCGACGTGCGGCTGCCTCTCGCGGGGCGGCACAACGTCGCCAACGCGCTGGCCGCGGCGTCCGTCGCCATCGCGCTCGACGTGCCCCTGGCGACGATCGTCGACGGCCTGGAGCAGGTGCCGCGCGTCGCCGGCCGGCTCAACCTCGAGCCCATGGCTGGCGGCTGGACGCTCATCGACGACAGCTACAACGCAAACCCGGGATCGGCCGCGGCCGCGATCGACACGTTGGCGCTCGCCACGGGCGAACGCTGGCTGGTGCTGGGCGACATGGCCGAACTCGGTACCGGCGCGATCGAGCTTCACGCCGGCATCGGCGCGCTGGCACGCGCCAAAGGCATCGATCGCCTGTTCGCCGTCGGTGCGAAGAGCGCCGCGGCGGCGAAGGCGTTCGGCGAAGGCGCCCTACATTTTCCGACGCAGGAGGCGCTGGTGGAGGCCGCCTGCGCGCAGGTCCACGCGGGTGTGACCGTCCTCGTGAAGGGGTCGCGTTCCTCCGGCATGGAGCGGGTCGCGGCGGCGATGAAGAAATACGCTGAAGGAGCATCCCATGCTGCTTGAACTGGCGGAATGGATGGCTCGGCACTTCACGTCGCTGCATCTTTTCCAGTACATCACCTTCCGCGCGATCATGGCGGCGCTCACCGCGCTGGCCGTGTCGCTGCTGCTGGGCCCGGCGCTGATCCGCAAGCTGGCGGCGCTGAAAGCCGGGCAGGTGGTTCGCAGCGACGGTCCGCAGACGCACCTTTCCAAGGCCGGCACCCCGACCATGGGCGGCCTGCTCATCCTGTTCGCCATCGGCATCTCTACCCTGTTGTGGGCCGATCTCAACAACCGCTACGTGTGGGTGGTGCTGCTGGTCACGCTGCTGTTCGGCGTCATCGGCTTCTACGACGACTACCGCAAGCTGGTGCTGAAGGACAGCCGCGGCCTCGCCAGCCGCTGGAAGTATTTCTGGCAGTCGGTGTTTGGGCTGGGTGCCGCCGTGTTCCTCTACCACACCGCCCAGCTGCCGGCGGAGACCGCGCTCTACGTGCCGCTGTTCAAGCAGGTGGCGCTGCCCCTGGGCGCGCTGTTCGTGGTGGTCGGCTATTTCATCATCGTTGGCTTCTCCAACGCGGTGAATCTCACCGACGGCCTCGATGGCCTGGCCATCATGCCAAGCGTGCTGGTCTCCGGCGCGCTCGGCATCTTCGCTTACCTCGCGGGCAACAAGCTGTTCTCCGAATACCTGGGCATCCCGTCGATCCCCGGCGCGGGCGAACTGGCCGTGTTCTGCAGCGCGCTCGCCGGTGCCGGGCTCGGCTTCCTCTGGTTCAACACGTATCCCGCACAGGTGTTCATGGGTGACGTCGGCGCGCTCGCCATCGGCGCGGCGCTGGGTTGCGTCGCCCTGATCGTGCGCCAGGAAATCGTGCTGCTCGTGATGGGCGGCGTCTTCGTGATGGAAACCGCCTCGGTGATGCTGCAGGTGGGCAGCTTCAAGCTGCGCGGCAAGCGGATATTCCGCATGGCGCCGATCCATCACCACTTCGAACTGAAGGGCTGGCCCGAACCGCGGGTCATCGTCCGTTTCTGGATCATCAGCGTGGTGCTGGTGCTCATCGGTCTGGCTACGTTGAAGGTGCGTTGACCCATCATGTTTGGCTTCGGCAACAAACAGGCACAGCGCCGCCAGGGCCCGCGGGGGAGCTTCGACGTGCCCCTGCTGCTCGCCGCGCTCGCCCTGGCCGCGATGGGCGTGGTGATGGTCACCTCCAGCTCCATTGCCGTGGCCGACGGTTCGCACGTGGGCGCCTTCTACTACCTGAAGAAGCACCTCGGCTTCCTCGCCATGGGATGCCTGCTGGCGGGCATCGCGATGCGCACCGAACTGAAGTTCGTCGAGAAGCACAGCACCACGCTTTTGCTGCTCGGCATCTTCCTTTTGCTGGTGGTGTTCGTGCCGGGCTTCGGCATGCGCATCAACGGTGCCCGCCGCTGGATCAACCTGGTGGTCACCGGCTTCCAGCCGGTGGAGGCCGTGAAGCTGATCCTGGTGGCCTATCTGTCGAGCTACCTCGTGCGCCACCGTGAGGGTGTCGAATACGAACTCGTCGGCGTGCTGAAGCCACTGGGCATCGCCGCCATGATTGCCGCGCTGCTGCTGCTCCAGCCCGACTTCGGATCGGCCATGCTGATCCTGTCGACGTCGGCCGGCATGGTCTGGCTCGCCGGTGCCCGCAAGCGTTATCTCATCGGGCTGGCCTTCGTCGCCGTGATCGTGCTGGCCTATGTGCTGCTGTCGAAGGATTACCGCGTTCGCCGCCTCACGTCCTTCCTCGATCCGTTCGCCGACCCGTACAACGACGGCTTCCAGCTCAGCCAGGCCCTGATCGCGGTCGGTCGGGGCGAGTGGACCGGCGTCGGCCTGGGTTCGAGCGTGCAGAAGCTTTTCTATCTGCCCGAAGCCCACACCGACTTCATTCTCGCCGTGCTCGCCGAGGAGCTGGGCCTGGCCGGCATCGTGGGCGTGGTGGGCTTGTATATCGTCATGGTTGGCCGCGGCCTCTACCTGGGTCTGAAGGGCGTGGAACTGGGCCAGCGTTTCTCCGGTTACGTCGCCTACGGCATCTCGCTGATGCTCGGCCTGCAGGCCACGGTGTCGATCGGCGTGAACCTCGGCGTGCTGCCGACCAAGGGCCTGACGCTGCCGTTGATCAGCTCCGGCGGTTCGTCGGTGATGATGACCTGCGCCATGGTCGGCGTGCTGTTGCGCGCCACGTTCGAGATCAACCGCGCCGAAGACGCGCGACAGTCGGCCGTGCGCCAGCCGGCCGCGTCCGTGCCGACGTCCGCGCCGATCGGGGGCATCGCATGAGCGCTCCGGTCTTGATCATGGCGGGCGGTACCGGTGGCCACATCTTCCCGGGCCTGGCCGTGGCCGACGAACTGCGCTCGCGTGGCGTGCCGGTGGCGTGGCTCGGCGCCGAGGGCGGCATGGAAACCCGCGTCGTACCGGCGCACGGACTCGACCTGCATACCGTTGCCGTGCGCGGGTTGCGAGGCAAGGGCATGCGCACCCGCCTGATGGCACCCGTGATGCTGGTGCGCGCGCTGCTCGCGTCGCTCGCCCTGCTGCGCAAGATCAAGCCGCGCTGCGTGTTGTCGATGGGAGGCTACGTGGCCGGCCCCGCCGGCATCGCCGCGAGGCTTGCCGGCATTCCGCTCGTGGTGCATGAACAGAACGCCGTCGCCGGCTTCACCAACCGCAAGCTCGCATCGTTCGCCAAGCGGGTGCTCACGGGTTTTCCCCACGTGCTGCCGAACGGCGAATGGGTGGGCAACCCGGTGCGCGCGCGCATCGCCGCGCTGCCGCCCCCGGCCGAACGCCTTGCCGGTCGTGCGGGGCGGCCGCGCCTGCTCGTGCTCGGTGGTAGCCTCGGTGCGCGCACGCTCAACCATGCCGTGCCCCGCGCGCTCGCCCGCCTTCAGGCGAAGGGCGGCCTCGCACCGGACGTGGTGCACCAGACCGGCGAACGTCACCTGCAAGACACCCTTGGCGCCTACGCATCGGCCGGTGTCGCCGCCAACATCGTCGCCTTCATTGATGACATGGCCGGCGCCTACGAATGGGCCGACCTCGTGCTCTGCCGCGCCGGTGCGCTGACCGTGGCCGAACTGTGCGCCGCCGGCCAGGACGCCGTGCTGGTGCCGTTCCCGCACGCGGTCGACGACCACCAGACCGCCAACGCCCGGGCGATGGTCGAGGCCGGTGCGGCCCGCCTCGTCAGCGACGCCGCCCTCGCCGCCCACGATTCGCCGGATCTGCTCGCTTCGCTGCTCGACGACCTCCTGGGCGACCGTGCGCGGATCCTTTCCGCCGCCAATGCGTCGCGCACGCTGGCCAAACCCGACGCCGCATCCACGATTGCCCGTCACTGCATGGAGGTTTCCGCATGACGCCCGGTCGTTTGCGTGCCCACGACGATTTCATGACCTCGTTCCGCCGCGTCCACTTCATCGGCGTCGGCGGCGTCGGCATGAGCGGCATCGCCGAGGTGCTCGCCAACCTCGGCTATGACGTGTCCGGTTCCGACCGCGCGCCCTCGCCCACGACCGAGCGTCTCGCGGGCCTCGGCGTGGACGTGCGCATCGGCCACGATGCGTCGAACATCGACGGAGCCGACGTCGTGGTGACGTCCAGCGCGATTCGCCAGGACAACCCCGAGTTGGTCGCTGCCCGTGCGCAACGCATTCCCACCGTGCCGCGCGCCGAGATGCTCGGCGAGCTGATGCGTTTCCGCCGGGGCATCGCCATCGCGGGCACGCACGGCAAGACCACCACCACCAGCCTCGTCGCCAGCGTGCTGGCCGAGGCGGACTACGACCCGACCTTCGTGATCGGTGGCCAGCTCAATGCCGCGGGTGCCAACGCGCGCCTGGGCACGGGCCAGTACATCGTGGCCGAGGCGGACGAATCCGACGGGTCGTTCCTGATGCTGTCCCCGGTGATCGCGGTGGTGACCAACATCGACGCGGACCACCTCGAGAACTACAACAACGACTTCGCTCAGGTGAAGAAGGCGTTCCGCGACTTCCTCCACCGTCTGCCGTTCTACGGCATGGCGGTGCTGTGCATCGACGACGAGGAGACCGCCAGGCTCGCCGAAGACACCTCGCGGCGCATGGTTACCTACGGCATCGATCGCCCGGGTGCCGACGTCACCG